>NZ_MXQD01000081.1:0-28704 GCF_002165585.1 Paenibacillus sp. MY03
AATGTTGGTACACAAACTATTTTACTTCATCTTATTTGTTTGACTTAAAGGGAAAAGCGCCCTCTAATCATATAGGATTTGCATAAATGCAGCGATTCGGCCGGAATTAATGGGAGGAAATCCCTCTAAAGCTCGGGGGATGGTGAGGATGGGTTTAATAGAGGGAGGAAATCCCTCTAAATTCCAGGGGATCGCGAGCAGGGGTAAGGTTCGGCACGGAGAGGAGTGAGTAGCGGTGGAAAGTTATCTTTATTACGCCCCCAAACAAAGAAGTGAATGGGGCAACCGGTTCCGGGAATTATTTCCGGAGAAAACCGAAGAGGCGATGAGAGAAGCCGACGACAGGGTCAAGGATAACGTGATCTCATGGAAAGGCATGTCGATCGACATGGGCGATCCCATCGATTGGCTGCATAATCCTACCGGCGACAAGGAGTTCACCTGGGGCATTAACCGCTTCAAGCATCTACGCTCGCTTGGCATCGCGTACGCCTGCACGGGAGACGAGACCTACGCCTCGAAGGCGTGGGAGCACGTCTCCGGCTGGATCGCGACGCAGCCTTGCCCGTGGGGACTTCCGCCGGAGGAAGCGACGTACTTTCAGCGTCCAGGCCCGTGGAGGCTCTTGGAGACAGGGCTTCGCCTGCGGCAATGGATATACGCGTACCACTTCTTCCGCGGCTCGGACAGCTGGTCGGGAAATGCGGAGAAGTTGTTTCTGGAGTCGGTGAAAGAGCACGCGCGGTTCCTGACAACATATCCGGCGAGCATCGAGATCAATCATTCCATTATGCACATGATCGGGCTGCTTAGCGTCGGCTTATCGTTCCCGTCCTGGGAGGAGAGCGAGGCCTGGACGGCCTTCGCTGTCGGACGGCTCGAGGAATGTCTCCGGGAGCAGGTGCTGCCGGACGGCGTTCATGCCGAGTTGACGCCGCATTACCACATGGTGTCGCTGGAGCTTTTCGTCGACTGCGCGGTCATGCTGCGCAAGCGTGGACTGACGTTCTCCGAAGAGTACGAGCGCGTGCTGGCCGGCATGGCGGACTTCTCGCGCCGGATGACGCGGCAGGACGGCAACATGGCACCGTTCGCGGATTCCTACGCGAACCAGCCGCCGGATCTGAATGCGGCGGCGCTGTATTACGACCGTCCAGAGTGGCTGCTGCGCGCTCAGCTACACGAGCAATTCTGGACGGTGGGGCCGGAGGCGATCGAGCGGCTGCTTGCAAGAGCGGAGGAAGCTGCGCCTGGTGGTGATAAGCGGGGAAGACCGGGAGGAGAAGCCGGGCCTGAAGGAGAGTTTCGGAGAAGAATGGGAGCGGTAGTCGGGCCCGGAGGAGAGTTGCAGGGAAGAGCGGGGGAAGGAGCCTCGTCAGCAGTAGGGCCGAGAGTCGGGCTGGGGGCGGAACCGGCGGAGAGACGCCACGAGCAGGGGAACTCGGCGCCTGCCCTGCCCTTCGCGTTCCCGTCGGCCGGTTATTACGGCCTGGGCAACGGCGAACAGCAGCTGATCTTCGACGCCGCGGCGCTAGGCGGCCCGCATGGCCACGCCGACGCCTTATCCTTCGAATGGTGTGCATTCGGCGAGGCGCTGATGGTGGATCCCGGCACTTACACGTATGTCGAGAATCCATGGCGTCGCCATTTCAAAAGTACCGCGGCGCATAATACGGTGCTTGTGGATGGACAGGATCAAACGCCGTATTTGCGCACCCAGCGCTGGGGAACGCCGGAAGCTTCCGTTAGGTTGATCCATTGGGATGCGGAGAGGCAGTCGATCTGCGCCGAGCATGACGGATATGCAGGTCGCGGAGTTACGCATCGGCGCGCCGTCTGGTTCCTGGAGAGCGGGGAATGGATCATCATCGACCGTCTGTCCGGCACGGGCGAGCATGTGTACCAGCATCGCCTGCATAGCCGTCTGCGGCAATGGAGCATAGAGAAAACAGGAGGCGCCGGGGAGCGAGATTCGGGCTCGGCAAGCTTCTCGCTTCGCGGCAGTTGCTTAGTTGGCCGGGCGGACATCGACCTTGCCTGCGATCTGCTCCTGTTCGGCCCCGCCTCCATGGAGGTGGACGTCGAGGATGGCTGGGAGTCGATCCGACCGCTGGAGCTGGAGCCGCTTAAGGTGGTTCAGGCGCTTCTGACGTCGGATCACGGAGGCTGGTTCGCGACGGTGATGAAACCGAGATTAGGCGATGCCGACGGCCAATCGCTTGGGATCGACGCGAGATCGAATTCGGAGGGCGGCTGGAGCGCGGAGCTGGATGAGGAAGGCCGTCCCGTCGTTACGCTGATGCGGAACGGACGGTTGTCGAGCTTCAGGCTGCCGGAGTAAGATGAATAGGTGGAACGATTAATCGGAGGAGGGAGCAAGCGTGGTCAATACCAAAGTATGGGAGCCTGCCGAGCCAGGCGTGAAACGGCATATTTTCGAGCCTGGGCAGGACATAATGATGATGGAGGTACACTTCGAGGAAGGCGCGGAGGGTTATTTGCACCGCCATGTGCACGAGCAGTTTTCTTACTGTCTCGAGGGACAGCTTGAATTTACGATCGACGGGGAGAAGACGGTGATCTCGGCCGGAGAGACGATCCGGATCCCGAGCAACGCCGAGCATGGGTGCCGGGCGCTCAAGCCGAGCAAGCTTTTGGACGCGTTTACGCCGCTTCGGCTGGATTTGCTGGGAAGGCAATCATAACGGTTTATTCCGAAACATAGAAGAGTTGGAAGAGCGGCTCCAGACCAGCATGGGTCAAGGTGCCGCTCTATTTTTGTTGCGCTTCTAAATCGTTCAAGCGATGTGGGGTAATGAGGATTAACTTACATAAATTAGTCATTCATGATATTCTTTATTGAGAACATTATTTTAACTAATTTATGTGAAGGAGAGGGTTTGACATGTTTCGTGCAACTGAATCAAGAGGGGGAAAGTCAATCATTATTTGGGCCATGATGGTCTCGATTATCGTCATGTCCTGGAATGTTGGAAGCGCGCAAGCAACAGATGATAATGTTGTAACGCGTTCGCTGCAAGGAACAATTGTAGATGAAGCCGGTGTGCCGATCGAAGGAGCGACATTGCAGATCGGAATCTATAACGCTTCGCAAGGCTTCCGATTCGTCGGATCGGGCAGCACGGATACGCAAGGCAAATACAGCATCGACTACGAAAAGACGCTCGGCGATGCCGTATCCGCGATACTAAAGGTTCGCGGCTTCGTCGTTGTATACGAAGTGCTCGCCGACATGCTCGACGTCGAATTGCCGGAGGAGACATCGACGATTACGGGCACGATCACGTTCGAAGACGAATACGCGACGCCGGTCGGCAACTACCCCGTCAATCTCGGCGTCTATCTGGGCCGGGGCGAGGGGCGAATCAACATCGGCGACGCGTTGACGGACGCGGATGGACGTTATGTTTTCTCGTTCATTCCGGGCAACTTCAACTCTATGCGAGGAGAAAATTACTTCGTCATCACGTACAACGGGAATCAGGAAGAAACGCTGCAGTTGCATACAGGCGGCCATGCCGTAAGGGATCGCACGGTGTACGATCAACCCCCAAGCTATTTCAATGGAAGACTTGAAGTGGACGTCACGGATGCGGCTACGAACGAACCTATTGAAGACGCCGTGGTTGAACTTGTAGGCACGAATATTCCGTTGGTTCAATCGGGCCATTATTTCTTCTCCAATGTGCTTCGGGGCGGCCCGTATACCGTTCGCGCCTCTGCCCCGGGGTACGAGACGACGGAGGAGCCGATCGAGATCAACGGGTTTGTGTATCGGCTCTCGGTCAAGATGACCGCAAGCAGCGTAGGCAACCCGCCGGTCGTCACGGCCGTTGCCGAGAGGGAGCCGGATCGGAAGGGCTGGTATAATCGGGACGTGCTTGTCTCGTTCCACGCGGCAGACGAGGAGGGGGAGGTAACGGTTGATCCGCCGGTACTCGTAACCGCCGAAGGAAGCCGCCAGACGATTACGGGCACGGCGACCAATGCAGCCGGATTGACGGGAACAGGCTCCATTATCATCAGCCTGGATAAATCGGCTCCTTCGACGGATGCTCTGACGAGCGGCGACACGAGCGGCGGACAATGGTTCAGAAGCGATGTGGAAGTGTCGTTGTCCGCTATCGATTCTTTGTCCGGGGTGGAAGGGACGGAGTACAGCCTGAATCATGGACGTACTTGGAAAGCTTATCAAGGGCCGATCACGTTTACGAATGAAGGCGAGCATCGTCTGCAATATCGCAGTACGGACTTGGCCGGCAACAAGGAAGCCATCAAGCAGCTTGTCGTAAAGATCGACCGGACGCCGCCCGTCCTGCTGGTTGTGTCCAATCCGCCTTTGTTAACGAACGCGAATGGCAGAATGGCGCCCGTCCGTACAGTTGTGATGGGCGCGGATTTCTACTCGGGCGTGGAGTCCATCGAACTTACGTCCATTAAGATTCATGAGAATGGCGGCAATGGAACGCTCCCTACGCCGGACGATATCCAGAAGGCGGAATACGGTACGTTCGATACCTCCTTCGAGCTTCGCGCCGAGGCTCCCGCGCCAGGATTGACCCGCCATTATACGATTACTTATACCGCCACCGACAGAGCGGGCAATGAGACAACCGCGAAGACGGTCGTGAGCGTGGCGAAGCTGTGGTCGTTGCCGTGGCAGTAAGAAGCAGCCGGAACAGAGCAACGAGGTCGAACGAGGCTGATCCAACCTCCTTGCAACTTCTAAGCGTTCGCATGGGCAGATCAGAGGTGAATCGGCCCGCAGCCCCCTTTGGGCGGCAAGTCATATTTTTATCCGAATGAAGAAAAGGCGCCCTCGTCCCTGCCAAGGCAGAGATAAGGGCGCCTTATACGTTCTAACGTGCCGGAGCTTAGTTCACAGCTTCCTTGGTCAGACGAACGCCTTTCGCGCCAGGCTCGGGAGCCGGAGTAGTCCGCTTGATGAAGAAGGACAGCAGCAGCCCGACGACTCCAATGCCGATAATGACGAGGTAAGCATCGTTGATGCCCTCGATGGCGGCAGCCGTAGCCAGATTTTCCGGCGACATGCCCGATGCGGCGAGCTCGCCGGCATGCGTCTTCGCGCGATCCGACATGATCGTCACAAGCAAAGCCGTGCCGACTGCGCCGGCGACCTGTCTCACGGTATTGGAGATGGCCGTGCCGTGCGCGTTCAAGCTTCTCGGCAGCTGGTTGAGGCCGGCGGTTTGGATCGGCATCAGCAGAAGAGCCATGCCGATGCGTCGGCCCGTAGACATCAGGACAAGATAAGAGTAGCTGGTGTGATCCGTCAAATTGATGAAGCCGATCGTGGTCGCGATCGTAATGACAAGGCCGATGACGGATAGCCACTTGGCTCCGAACCGGTCGAACAGCTTGCCGGTAATCGGCATCAGGAAACCCATCACCAGCGCGCCGGGAAGGAGCAGCAAACCCGACTCCAGCGCGGTATAGCCGCGCGCGCTCTGCAGGTACAAGGGCAGCAGCATCATGTCGGCATACATAACCATCGTAACGGCGATACCGATAATGGTGGTCAAAGAGAACATTTTGTACTTGAAGGCACGCAGATCCAGCAGCGGATTGCCGGAGACCAATTGTCGCCATATAAATAACGCAAGCGCGATCAGGCCGGCAACGATCGTAAGGATGACTTCCGCGCTCGACCAGCCCTTGCTCCCCGCGCTGCTGAAGCCGTACAGGATTCCGCCGAAGCCGACGGTGGAGAGGAGGACGCTGACCATATCGAAGCGGGTCGCCATTCTCTCCGAGACGTTGGTGAGATAGAAGTAACCGCACGCGATTACGATAAGGGCTAGAGGAATCATGCCATAGAACATCGTCTCCCAAGCGAAATGCTCCATAATATAGCCGGCTGTCGTCGGTCCGACGGCTGGCGCGAAGATGATGGCGAATCCGACCATGCCCATGGCCGCGCCGCGTCTCTCCGGCGGGAAGAGCGTCAGAATAATGTTCATCAGGAGCGGCATAATGATACCGGCGCCTGCCGCCTGAATCATGCGTCCCGCCAGCAGCACTTCAAAGCCAGGGGCCAGAGCGGATACGACCGTACCGATCAGGAAAATGATCATGGATGTCTGGAATAATTGCCTTGTCGTAAATCGCTGCATGAAGTAGGCCGTGATGGGAATCAATACGCCGTTGACCAGCAAGTAACCTGTGGTCAGCCATTGAGCGGTTGCCGCGGTTATGTCGAAGTCGATCATGAGCTCTGGCGTCGCCACGCTCATAATGGTTTGATTAAGAGTAGCCAGAAAGGCGCCTAATATCATGACGAACAGTATGGGACCCTTCTTGACGGCGGTGCCGCCGCTTTCCATATTTTTGCTCACCTTTCTCCATCCTCTCATCTCTTTGTCTCTTTATAGACTAAATTTACAATGTGTTGTATAGTTTACATTGCATAAAATAGATTATAGTCCCCGGTCAATCCAAAGAGCAACCGACAGCTTGAGACGACAGTGTAGTTTAATTGACACATAACCCCAATCTGTCGCCGACCTCCGAAATATTAGACGAAGACAAGCGTAATTGTAGTTTTAAAGATGGCAATGCGAAAGGAGGGGCAAAAATGGAACGAAAGCAGACCAAAGCGGATCCCCGAATTGTTCGGACACGGCAATTGATTCGGAACGCGTTCGTGGAGCTCCTGCAGGAGATGGAGATCGAAAAGCTGTCGGTTAATAAGATTGCCGAACGCGCTACCATAAATCGTGTAACCTTCTACCTGCATTATCGCGACATTCCGGATATGATGGAGAAGATCGCGGATGAGATGGTTCAGGAGATCGAGGGGATTCTGGACAAACCGTCGGTGTGCGACCCGGAGGCCCAATCGGACTCGGACAGCACGGTCCTGCTCAGTTTGCTGGAGCATATCGCGAGCAATGCCGACTTCTACAAAATCGTGCTCGCCTCCAAACGGACGACGATCTTCTCCGATCGTTTGCTTAAGCTGCTGAAGGAGTTAATTACCGTTATCGCGGAGAGAAGGGGCAACGAGCATTACCGAACAAAGGTGGGCATACAGAAGGACATCGCCATCTGGTACAACTCCTCCGCTTTAATCGGCACGATCGTGTCCTGGCTTCGCAACGATATGCCTTATACGCCGCATTATCTCGCGGAACAATTCGCTCTGCTGAGAAGGCATCCCTATCCGAGCGGCAATTAGAGCAAATCATGCCATACTCAATCAGACCCCAACGGGTTCCTGCCGCAGCGGAAATCTGTTGGGGTCTCTCGTTCTATTCTGAGCGAGTCGGACGAGCCGCGTTGAAAGCGGTCACATCCGTCATGCGAAGGATAAGAAAGATCATCGACACGAATTCAGGTCCATTTTATACTGATCCTTATAAGGAAGGAGTGATCCCTGTGTACAAGATTCTAGTCGTTGACGACGAGCCGAATGTGAGCATCGGAATCCAGGATTTCCTGTTGGCATCGGATCTTCGCATCTTGAGCGTGGAGACGGCCCTGAACGGGTTCGAGGCGGTCGATTATTTGCGAATGGACCAATTCGACTTGGTCTTGACCGATATTCAGATGAGCAGGATGAGCGGAATCGAGCTCATGGAGACGATTTATCTGGAGCAGCCCAATCTGCCCGTCATCGTGATCTCCGCGCACGAAGAGTTCGACTTCGCGAAGAAATCGCTTCGACTGGGAGCAAGGGATTATCTGGTGAAGCCTGTAGAGGAGGAGGAACTTCTTCGCGTCGTGCAAAGCGTGCTGAGCGAGAAGGAGGAAATCGGCAGGCAATCGCTGGAACGATCCATTCAGGAACATGGGCAACACTCATCCGAGCTGGCGCGGCGTCGCGAAATATTAATGGAGCTGTTAACAGAGAGAGGTTTGTCGAAGCAAGAGCATGATGAGCTTGTAACCGAGCTGGGGAAAGAGCTAAAGGGACCTTACTTTGGCGTGATCTCCGTCCGCCTCGACTTTAGCCAGGGAGGCTTCAGCAAACGGGAGGTCACTTATCAGGAGCGGAAGCTCCTCAAGTTCGCGGCATTAAATCTTTTCGAAGAGAGCTTGATGGAATGGAACGGATTGACGTTAAACGGCTTCGGCAATGAGCTGATCGGCATTATTCAATTAAGCGAACAGCCTTTGAATGGACAATACCACGCCTTGCAATCCCAGCTTCATCTCATCGGGCAATTGGTTTCGGTGAATTTCAAACAATATTTGAACGTCGATGCGACGATCGGCATGAGCAGCTTGCGTGCCGACAAGACCCTTCTGTCCCGGTTAATGGAAGAAGCGCAGATGACGGCGGAGTGGAGGAAGCTTCATCCCGAGCAGCAAGTTTTCTATTACGAGGATGTTGCCGCCCAGGACAGCCTGAATATGGTGGGATGGATGGAGAAGGTGGAGGATTGCGCGCAACTGCTGAAGGGCGGCGATGAGGCGCAACTGGAGGGACATGTTCGGGAACTGGTTTCCGTGCTTAAGGAGCTTGGACATACAGATGAACTAAAGGCCAGCTACTTCGGCATGCTGGTCTATCGGATCTATGGCCTGCTGCTGGAATATGGACGCGGCAACGGCGCGTCGCAGCGCCGGTTCGATCCCGATGTCTATTTCAGGGAAATGCCGGCTGAAGCCAAGGTCGATGAGCTTGCCTCTTATATCGAAGCGGCCTGCCGTTCGCTCCGCGATCTGGCGCGTGAGAGGGATCGGACCATTCTGGACCAAATCATGTCCTATATTCAAAAGCAATTTCGCAATCCCGCGCTCAAGATTCAGGATATCGCCGGAGAGATCCACTTCAGCGCGGCGTATCTTCGTTATTTGTTCAAGAGGGAAACCAAAAGGAGCGTGTGGGATTATGTAACGGAGCTTCGCATCGAGGAAGCCAAATTTTTGCTTGCAACGACGGATAAGAAGCGGTACGAGATTGCAAGCGAAGTCGGCTATGAGTCGCCGGAGCACTTCAGCCGAATATTCAAGCGTTACACGGGCGTCAGTCCGGCGGAATATCGCAAAGGATAGGGAGTGATCGGACTGAAGCTGAAATTTAAAGTAACGTTGGCGTTTGCCCTGTTTATCATCGGCCCCTTTCTAATCGTCGGGTGGATCTCCGCTTATAAGGCGGAGGAATCGATGCAGGATGAGCTGGGACGAACCATGCTGCAATTGGCGAAGCAGAATCATACGACGATAACCAAATCGATGTCCGCAGTAAATGACAAGACGATTACGTTCCTCGGCAACCATCTGTTCAATCGCACCGTACTTAACCCGTTCTGGCTAAATATCGAGACGTTTAGCCAGATCAATCAGGCGGACGAAATTTTGGAGCGCTGGTCCTCGGACGGGACGAGCTATACCCTGTACATGATGAATAGGGAAGAAAAGCGTACCCATGTCGACCTGTCGGACAAAAACAGCGGTTTTAAATATTTCGATTTCGATCATTCCGACCGGCCCGAATGGGTCCAGCATGCCGACAATAAGCGCGGAGCAGGCGTATTTCGGTTGATTCCCTCCTCGGAAGGAACTGCGACGGTGAGTTTTATCCGAAGCATTTTAAATGCCCAGAATTACAACGATGTCATCGGATATCTGGTCGTCTCCCATTTGGAGGTGCATTTCACCAGGGATCTTTTATCTGTCCAGCTTCCGGAGAACTCCGGTATTTTTTTATTTAACGACGCGAACGAATTGCTCATGCAAGCCGGATCGGCGGCGTTTCCCGAGGCTGGCATAACGGAACTGGCAAGCAGGGAGACTTCGGGATACCGATTCGTTAATCAGGGTGGGGAGCGTTGGCTGTCCGCGTACGCATATGAACCGGATTTCCATACCCGGCTTGTTTATCACGTTCCGCTAAATTCGTTATCCAGCAGCTGGAAGGGGTTTCAGTGGTTTATTATGATCGTATCCGCGATCTATTTGGTTCTTGTGCTGTTATTCGTTTTGTATTTGCTTCGGATGATCGTGAAGCCTCTGCATCGCCTGGTTACAATTACGAAGATCTATGAGCCCGGCGTCCCGCTAGCCTCGGACAATAGCCGGGATCTGCTGCGTTCGGACGAGTTCGGCATATTGTACGGCTCGTTCTTGAGGATGACCAGGAGATTGGATCATTCCTTCGAGGAGAACTATGCCATGAAGATCAAGCAGAAGGAAACCGAGCTGGCGACGCTTCATTCGCAGATTACGCCGCACTTGTTATACAATACCCTCGACTCCATCTACTGGTATGCGCTTCGCAAGGGGAACAAGGATGTAGGCGGCATGATCAAGGACTTGTCCAAGTTATTGCGGATCGGCCTAAGCAAAGGAAGAACGATGATTCCGATCGGTGAGGAGATCGAGCATGTGCAGGCGTATTGCCGTCTTCAGATGAAGCGGTATCCGGACAACTTCGAGGTGCATTGGGATATAGACGAAGACGCCAAGAAGTATACGACGCCTAAGGTCATCCTCCAGCCGCTTGTCGAAAATGCGATCTTCCATGCCGTCAGCAGCATGGATGGCGAAGGCGAGATCCGGATCGCGATACGATGCGCGGATTCCGAGATCGAGATGACGGTGGAGGATAACGGCTTCCTTCCCGTAGACATGGAGAGATTGGAGCAGATTACGAGAGGCGAGATCACGGATAAAGGTTATGGCATCCGGAATGTTCATCAACGCATTCAGCTCCATTTTGGCGAGGCGTTCGGTTTGAGGTACATCCGCGGCGAGGGAGGCGGCGTCAAGGCGCTGATCACTCTGCCGCGGCAAGAGTATATAAAGGTCATTCCCGACTCTTGACCAATCGATCCGCCACGCTAAAGAATCCATTGTCGGAGCCAATGTATAGCGCTCCGTCCAGAACGGTCAGTTGCGCTCTTGTCCTCCAATGCTCCATTGCGTCATAGCCGCCGTGGCGTGTTCCTGCGATCCGGTACAACGCCTCTCCATTGTGCGGATCGAACACCAGGACGCCCGCGTCGCTCGCGGCGAGCAGTTGCCCATCGAACCATTGCAGCCAGACTCTAGAAGTCGGCTTGCTTAACCAGTATTGGTGTCCGTCGCTGAGGCGCAGGCGCCGAAGCGTGCCTTCACTCCAGGCATAGACTGCGTCGCCGACGACAATTGCCCGTTCGAGCGTGCCGTCCATCGTCCATAACGTTTTGCTGGATCCCAGATCGAGCCATTCCGAAGTGACATCGCTGTTATAGCCAAGCGGGGCACCATCTTTGGTTGATAGACGAATGGCATATCGATCGTTTACGATCTCGTAGCCGATATCGTCTCTTCTTGGCAGCGTGCTTAGCGGCTCCCCTGTATTCGTATCCACCAAAGTCCAGGCTAAGGGGCTCTTTACCCATAGTTGATCCATGCGGTCGTCCAGCGCTCTCGCCTCGTAGTAGAAATGATCCGCCCATTCCGACAACGGTGCTGCTATGCCTTCCATCAGCCAAACCTCTTTGCCATTCTTCGGCTCATAGGCTGCAATCTCGTTGCCAACCGGCACTCCGCTATCCATGCCGTACTCAATGATCAGCTTGCCGCCTGCGATCAGTGACGGTATGAATCGGCCTGGGCGGTCGAGCTCCCGGCTCCACAGCTTGCGGCCGTCCCGCAGCGCGTACGCTTCAATAAACGATCGGTACGTGTTCGGACTATAGAAATCTCCGGTTGTATAAATCATTGCCACGACTTCGCCGGCCATGCCATAACTGACATCAAACGTATCGTCGGGGAGGTTGTGCTTCAGTGTCCACTTATTGCTTCCGTTGGAAGTGTCCAGTACATCGAGACGTCCCAGCCGCTCCTGTTCGGCGTTATTCTCTGGCGGCATATGAACAGCCATATAGCGGCGATCCGAGGAGAGGATAAAGCGGTCCGTATGGAAACCAAGATCCCGTTGCCAAAGTTTGCGTCCGGTAGCAGGATCAAGCGCAAATAAATTGGAGTCGTAATGCATGCCGCTGAATCCGCCGTCCTCCCCCGAAATTAGCAATGCCCGATCCGTTCGCCCGATGAAAAAATTATAGGCAAGATCGCTCGTTGTCCGCCATCGCAGCGACTGTTCCTTCGTAAACGGCTGGCCTTCCTCGCGGGGCGAGAATGTATAATCGACGACCTTGCCCTGCGGTGACCAGTCGATGAGCAGTTCGGCGGTTTCGGATTCGTAACGCCAGCGCTCCAGCGTCTCCATGGGTTCGCCCGTCGATTTTACGTTCCCGGAACGCTCTACCGCTTGAGGCAAGCCAAGAAGCTTCTCCAGTTCGGCTTGCGGAGCGCCTTCCCGAACAAAATAGTAGGCTACGGTTCGGGCAGACAGATAGGACGCTTGAGTCGAATCGAACAAGTCGTTTACCTGGCCTTCATGAATATATGTTCCTTCATCCTTTATCCAAAGAACGCGCGGCTCCGCCTTAAGATCCTTTTCTTCGACAATAACGGCACGCCAATTGCCGCTGCTGCCGACAACAAGCAGTCGTTCTCCTGCATCCATCCGCCGAGTCACGGCATCGTCCGCGGGCTGCCAATAAATCGGCGTACCATCGGCAGCTACGCTCCATTGCTCAGGCGCCTGTTGACTTAGTGACGACGCCTCCGCCGTAAGCATCCATACCGGTACCCAGGCATCATACCAGCCCTCTCCCTCCCGGATATCTACAAGCTGGGCAAAATGCTCCGTCAGCGCGGCCAACTGATAGTTATGCCCCGGAACTGCTCGATAGACGACGGTATTGTCAGCCCCTTGGGGCAGACGGGCCGCATCGATTTCCGCATGCACTTGTACCGTATCGCCAATCCGAAATCCTTGCTCGCGGGCAATTCGGTTATCGGTTGAGCTGGATGGATGCTCCAGTTGCGCAGCGGTCAACAAAGTTTGCAAGTTGCCGTCGCTGTCATGATAATGATAGGTTGCATCCAAAAGTTTGCCTTGCTCGTCCCAATACAATAGCAGTTGCCCGTTTACTTTGCCGCTGAGCAACCCGCGCAGGTCGAGATAGCCCTGGCTGTCATCCCAACTATAGGTATAGCCTTGGGGCGCTTGATCGTACCGCCACACCTCCACATCCACCAAATCATTGCCAATCCAGTAGACTCCCTTGCCGATATAGGAGGGCAGGCCGTAAGCTGAGCGCGCCTGGCTTTTTGTTGTCGTTCCGTCCAGATGCTCGCGGATTGAGGCATCCGTAATCTCGAGTGTAGATGCGGAAGCAAGCGAAATGGCTTCTTGATTTGTCGCGGCAGGCGTTACTGATGGGCTAGGGGCTTGCGTTGCCGAATTTTCGCAACCGGCCAGCAGCCATATGAGGGCGATCACGCTTAACAGCGCGGCTTTTTTCTTTGGGAAAGTCATCTTCCGGACATCCTTTCTCCGATTCCTTTGCATACTAATATTACCAAATAGAACGTGCAGGAGCTTAGAAAGGTTGCGTATTGACAGAATATTTCGATTATCTTACCATATAAGAATTTAACTCCGTCCCTCTGGGGATGGAGTTGCTCCGCGTTTTTAATGAATCATTATTATGGAGGTTGAAAAAATGTCCAATAACAGGCAACTTACAAATGCACAAAACTTATCCATAAAATATATCGGAGAGCACGCATTTTCCAGAAAAGAAGAAGCTATAACCCTAATTAAAGAAATTTTGCAGATGTCAAACATTCAATGGGACATGTATGAAAATGCTCTTGCCAAACTGCGGACTAACGCGAGGATCGCATTGCATTTTCATCCTGATCGACCGCTTGCAGATATGAAATGTGTGGCGCAAGCATTGCTTGAACAAGGCGCCTACAGGAGTCAGTTCGAAACACATATTTCAAATGGAGGCCTTTCGGCTTACCTGGGAGGAGCGCGTGATCTTTGGGAGAAGAATCTGTTCAACGGCGCTTATCATATAGACGGTGCGAGCATATGCGAACGCCCAAAGTATGGGGCGCTTGACGTCATGTTACACGCCGATGGTCCTTCTCCACGATTTGGATCATGTTTTTTTCTCCTCTCGCCTAGTGTATCCAGTCGCTCAACATACACTTATGGAGATTCCAACAATGATCGGCCTGAAAAAGGTACGCTTGAGGAATTCGATATCGTAATAGCAGCACTATTAAATGATGTTTTTTTCCGCGAGTCTGCTTTAGGAGAACGGGATGTAACCCCCGGGAAATTGATCGACCATCTTTTATACAATCTTGATCAACCCTACCGATATTCTTTAGACGACATACCTAGACGCAACCTTAACCACTATATCGAGGCGCAAATTCACGGTGATATAGCCCTTGCAGATGACGTAGAAATGCTGGTTGCCGATTCTTCGTTTAAAGGAACGCAAGTAGGCAGCCTTTTAGAGCAACTATGTTTAAAATATTCGATCAAGCTAATATGGAACATAGGGCCTTATTTGATGGTTGAAGAAGTGCCCACGGACTTCAGGGGGCCGACCATGCCCTCATTAGCCAATCGGATAGCGAAGAATGGGTATATTGATGCCAGTATAATCGGGGAAGCTGTAAATGATTTGAAAAGCAATCCCACAAAATGGTACGACAGAGGAAGCTACGCAGAAGTGCTCCAAGAGTTAAAATTACTATGGCATGTATTGGTTCGATTTGGAAAATCCTCCGCAGTATAACGCCGATTAAAGGGTAAGAGGGGGGACTTTAATTTGACTGGACAACTAATTAGCCAGTTGCTCGAACGTCCCCTCCATACCCTTTGCGGCCCCCCACCAGTTGCCGAGGTGATCAGGCTCGGTCCACACTCATTGGCTCCCTCCCGATTATGGCTTTTACAGAGTGTCGGAAGCTTGTTTTAGAAGTCCCGACAACAGAGGAAGATCCGGAGAATCGCCTTCCCGTAATTTGATCCACTTTCGTTCGGCAGGGCCGTCGAATGTTTTGGGAAACTCTATGCCGTTTGCATTCATAATCATAAAAGCAATTGCGTCTTTAGAGGGTGAAATAACGGCAGCATAATGCCCATTTTTCAGAAAATGCGGCTTCTTATATTGAATCCGTTCTTCTGCTTCCGGAATTGTTTCGTGTACTAAATTGCGCAGTATCGAGCTGATGTCCGATTGCCATTTTGGCAAATTTTCAATATAAGCTATTACATCATGGTTCATTCGTTCGTCACCCTCCAGTTGGTATAAATTTCTTGCTCCTGCAATTAACATACCCCTAAGAAAATATCCCTGTCAATGCATGTCAGGTATTTCGGACAACTCCGACCTCGGCTCACTTCCGTCACAAGGCAGCTTCTATTGATCATCGTATTGGAGGATGGGCTGCCCTATACTGAAATCAATCGAGAGGAGTGAAGGCTGGTGAAGGAGAGAACGGGGATTGCGTATTTCATCCATTCTCTATGGAAGTTCAGATTTTTGACGATCATGCTGGTGCCCACGTTTATCGTGCTGATCGTCAACAACTACTTGCCGATGTTCGGGGTGTTTATCGCATTTAAAAATATCAATTATATCGACGGTATTCTCGGAAGTCCCTGGGTCGGATTTCGTAATTTCGAGTTTCTGTTCACGTCAGGCTCCCTTTGGAGAATTACACGCAATACGGTGTTGTACAGCCTGACCTTTATGGCGGTCAACACCGTGCTGTCCATAGCGATAGCCGTCGCGATCAACGAGCTGCGCGGCCGATTGGCCAAAACGTATCAGACATTTCTCATCATGCCTTATTTCTTGTCCATGATCGTTGTCAGCTATCTGGTGTACGCCTTCCTCAATCCGGATAAAGGTTTTATGAACGCGTCGATTCTCGAATGGTTTGGATTAGACAGAGTTTTCTGGTATTCGGAAAAGGCCTATTGGCCCTATATCCTCATCCTGGTTAATGCGTGGAAAAATGTCGGCATCGGAGCGGTCATCTATATCGCGGCAATTGCCGGAATCGATCAAGAATATTACGAAGCCGCGGTGCTCGACGGAGCGTCGAAGTGGAAGCAAACGCTCTATATTACGCTGCCGAGCATTCAGCCCATTATTATCATCCTGACGATTCTGTCGATGGGAAGCGTGTTTAATTCCGACTTCGGGCTTTTCTACCAAGTGCCGATGGATTCCGGAGCGCTCTATCCCGTGACCGACACGGTCGACACCTACGTCTACCGCGTGCTGATGGAGCTTAACGATATCGGCATGTCGTCCGCCGCGGCCTTGGCGCAATCCGTATTAGGCTTCGTGCTCGTCCTGCTGACGAATTCGGCGGTGCGAAAAATAAACCCCGATCAGGCTTTGTTCTAGATCATGACAGGAGATGAACTACATGGGAAGTTCGGCTAACAGGCGGGAGAATACGATCTCTCCCGTCGCCAATATGCTGCTAAACGGCATGTTCCTTATTCTATCGTTCCTATGCGTCATACCCGTCGTTCTGGTTATCATCGTATCCTTGACCCATATCGACACCTTGGTGACCGAGGGGTATCAGTTTATTCCGGATAAGCTGTCATGGATCGCTTACGAGAGCTTGTTCAAGGATTACGGGACGATCTTCCGAGCGTATGCCATCAGCATCGGCATTACGGTCGTCGGCACCATTGCAAGCGTTCTCCTGATGGCGCTGTACGCCTACCCCATCTCTCGTCAGGATTATCCGTTCCGTACATTCTTCACCTTCGTCTTGTTCTTTACGATGCTGTTCAACGGAGGAGTGGTGAGCAAATATATCATTTTCACCCAGTCGCTGGGGCTGCTAGATACGTATATGGCGCTGGTATTGCCGCTGCTCATTGTTCCGTTCAACGTCATTATAATGCGTACCTTCTTCCAGACGACCATTCATCCCGCGCTGATCGAGTCAGCCCGAATCGACGGGGCGAGCGAATTTCGCATCTTCTTCCGTATCGTTCTGCCGCTGTCGCTTCCCGTAATGGCGACGATGGCGCTTCTTGGCACCATCTTGTTCTGGAACGATTGGTTCAACTCGCTTCTGTTCATTCGCACCGAAGACAAGTATCCGCTGCAATATTTAATGCTGCGAGTATTAAACGATGTACAGTATCTTCGCAATAACGTGCAATTGGCCGCGCAGAATCCGGAGCTGATGAGCAACCTGCCCGACGAATCCCTGCAGATGGCCCTTGCGGTCGTATGCATGGGCCCTATCCTGCTTATTTATCCATTTTTCCAGAAATATTTCGTCAAAGGCCTCACCGTCGGCGCCGTTAAAGGCTGATCCCGCTGCGGTAGTTCCGGTATGCGGATTGACATTCGCCATGCCGTACTATATGAATCTAATTAATGGAGGGTTATGAGACATGAGACAAAAAAAGTCATTTCTGATTGCGCTCGCAATCATGCTTGCGGCCATGTTGGTGCTGCAGGCCTGTGCTTCCGACGGCAAGGAGGGCGGCACGAACAAGAGCAATCAGGCGACAACCGCGCCGAGCACGGAGCCTAACGCCGGTACGGAGACTAGTAAGCCAGATAATGCCGAGCTTAAGCCTTATCAAGTATCCATCGTCTACTTCGGCACCCCGGAGGCCGACGGCGCGCTCGTCGAAGAGAAGCTTAACGAATTTTTTAAAGAAAAGATTAACGCGACCGTCAAGCTGGTCCCCATCGCCGCAAGCGAGTATCAGAACCGTACCGAGCTGATGATGAATACCGGCGAGAAGATGGACCTTGTATTCTCGGCATCATGGCTGAATTACTTCGGCAACGTGACGAAAGGCGCGTTCCTGGAGCTGGATGAGCTGCTGGACAAGCATGGACAAGGCATCAAGGAAACGTTGCATCCGCTTTATCTGGAAGCGCCGCGCATGAAAGGGAAGCTGTACGCCGTTCCGACGAACAAGGAGATTACGCAGGGGCAATCGTTTACGTACCGCAAGGATATCGTCGACAAATACGACATTCCGATCGAGACGATTAACACATGGGGAGATCTGGAGCCCTGGTACGAAAAGATCAGCAAGGAAGAGAAAGGTATGACGAACCTGTTCCTCGCAGGCGGCTCGGGCAATTCGGGCGGCGGCATCCATATGATGTACGAGACGAATTCCAATTACCGCCCGGTTGGCCCGACGCCAGGCAAGACCCAAATGTTCCTGGTTGACTATACGGCACCCAAGATGGAAGTGAAATCGATACTGGATCCCGAGCTTGTCGATATCGACAAAAAAGAATTCGAGCTGTTCCGCAAGTATTACGAAAAAGGTTATATCAATTCGGATGCGGGAACAAGCAAGACGAGCGCGGCCGACCTCAGACGGCAAGGCAAGCTGTGGATGTCATCGGGCGTATGGAAACCGGGCTCGGACATCGAAGTGAAAATCGCCGACAACAATCTGTACGATTACGTGTCGCATGTCGTGACGGAGCCGATCGTGACGACGGACCTCGCTGCCGGCTCGATGTTCTCTATTTCGAGAACGTCCGAGGACCCGGAGCGGGCGATGATGGTTCTCAACTACTTGCATACCGATCCTTATGTCGTCAATCTGATCGTACATGGCATTGAAGGGAAACATTACAAGAAGGTTGGCGACAACCGGATCGAACCGATCGCCGACTCCGGTTATGGCGCAAGTGCTCTGTTCTGGGTAATCGGCAGCCAGATGCTGAACTACTTGAAGCCGGGTCAACCGGACGATCTGTACATCAACTGGAAGAAGTTTAACGATGAGGCGGTTCGTTTCCCGCTCATGGGCTTCGTATTCGACGATTCTAAGGTAAAAAATGAAATTGCCGAGCTGACCGCGGTTATATCGGAATACAAAATTTTGGCTACCGGTGCGGTTGCGAACCCTTCCAAGGTTGTTGACGAACGCAACGAGAAGCTGAAAACGGCTGGTATCGAGAAGGTGCAGGCGGAGCTGCAGGAGCAGATCGACGCCTGGTGGGCGGATAATAAGCAGTAGAAGGAGCTGCGTTTAACATGAAACCGGGACAGTTGATCTATACATTCGTCAGCTACGCGACCCATGTCGACCAGAGCTGGGGGCATGGGATCGCGATCGAAGGGATCGATCGGACGGCGGAGCTCGCTCACAAGCACGGCATTCCGGTTACATGGATCGTCAATGCCACATCCGCTCCGGTGCTCGCCGAACGTATTCTGGGATGGCATGAGGAATACGGAGACGATGTCATTCTTCAGACGCCGTTCTACGCGGATGAATCGGAGCACTCCAGGGCAAGGCTGAAGCAGGCGCTCCAGGAAGGATGGGCCGTGCTGCAAGATACGTTCCCCTGGGTGAAGACCAAGATTGTCGCCAGAGGCAGTATCTATAAGGAGTTTGTCGAGGTGGCCGAGGAGCTTGGCTTCCATGGCATATGGGGATACTGCTGGGAACAGGTATGGTGGGATAACATTACCCACAAGGGGATTCCATGGGGCTCCTGGTATATCGACAGCGGGCGGTTCAAGGCGCCTCATCCCGGCAAGGGCAAGCTGGTCGCCAGCGAATGGACGGCACGCGATCTGCACGCGACGTATCATTCCGGGAGCCCCTGCATCTACTCGACAGATCCCAATGACGTGCTGCGGGCGGGACTTTGCTCAGGCGACAATATTGAATATTGGAAGAAGCTGTTCCATAACTATCTGGATAACACGGCGAATAACGAGCAAGTCTATTTTCTGCAGCAGCAGGAAAGCCACGAGATGGAATATACCGATCGGTTCGCTATCTATCCGGCTTCCCATGTCGAGGCATGCGCCGGCATGCTGGACTTATTTTTCGGCTATATAACTCAATATCCCATTACGCTGACGACGCTGCCGCAGGCCATTAAGAACTATCATGCACGCAATGAGACTACCGCTCCCGTATACATGCTTACCCGCGATACGCTTGTTCGTCCCGAGGTGAACGATTATACGATGACGTTGGGCGGCACGGCTGCAGGGCCATGGCCCGATACCTTCCATTACTATGATCGTCAATGCCAGATGGCGTTCGTACAAGGATCCTGTGTGCCGGAACGGCTGCGGAGCTACGTCGGCAAGGGAGACATGGGCGATGAATTCGAGGAGGCCGTTCCTCAAGTATTCGTGAGCGGCTACGAGAAGGGCGGGGACAGAATCCGCATGGCGTTCGAGATCGGCCATTGGTCTCCCATTCCGTTCGGGCTTGCCTACTGGGATGATCTAAAGGGGTACGCGGTCCGGTCGGTTACGGCAGGGGTGGAGGCGAAGCTGATTCAAGACCGGCTTGTGTTTCTGCGATTTGATCTAACGGGATCGCCGACGGTAATCGAGCTGGTGCTGGAGAGAATCCTGGAGCGCCCTGCAGGATAGGATAGGATTGGATAGGATAGTGATTGAGAGGAAATAACGAAAAGCCTGAGCCCTTGACGCGAGAATGACTCGCCAGGGCTCAGGCTTTTTGATGAAGAGACGGTATGCGTTAAACGCCAAGCACCAGCTTCATGCCTTCCACTTTCAGCTTGTTCATGCTTTCAACCCAGCTCTTGAACGAAGCAAATGATTCATCATCGCAGCTGAATAGACGCTGCATCTCGTCCGATATCGCCTTTTCCTGGTCGTTGTAGTTGCCGTCGGCGTAGCTGAGCAGCAGCATCTCCGCGAGAAATATCCGCTTAAGGCGCTCATCCTTAAGGCTGCCGAGCAGGTCTGCGGTCGTCGTCTCGACGTCGGCGGAAGGCCGCCAGTCCGGAAGGCCAAGCTCCACCATCCAACCCTGCAAATAAGTTAACTCGTTACGGTTTACGAAGCCATCCGACTTCGCGATCCGGTGCGCAAGCTCCAGAAAAGCTTCTTTATGCTCGCGTTCTGTAATAAAATGCAAGAACAAGTACGCTCACCCCTCTATTAACATCCCGTACTTCCTTAAATCTCAAGGGATGATAAGTCAAGTGTAGTGGAGTCTTGTGCCAAATTCAAGTTTAGATCTCGTTTGTCGCGTTTGAATAATCGGTCGGGTCATAATAGAATGGAGGGGACAACTTTTTGGGAGGGATCATCGACAAATGTATCGTACATCGGGTGACTTTATGGAAGACTGGGCAGCTTCGGCTGCAGGAACATTGTCCGTTATGCAGGCGATTTCGGATGACAAAATGAATGCGGCGATCGTAGAAGGCCATAACTCATTGGGCTGGCTGGCTTGGCACTTGGTAAGCACTGCCGGCGCGTTCGGCCGCTTTGCAGGCTTGAATATTCCATCGATCGAGCGCGGCACTCCAGTGCCGGCGACGATGGCGGAGATCGTCTCGCAATACGAAGCCGTAATCGCGGCTTATGCCAGCGAAGGCTCGAAGCTGACGGATGCGTCGATGACAGAAGAGATTGATACTTTTGTGGGCAAGACGCCCCGCGGCAAATTTCTGCGCAAACTGATCGATCACCAAACGCATCATCGCGGCCAGATGACCGTGCTGCTTCGCCAAGCAGGTCTCAAGGTACCTGGCGTGCTGGGCCCGACGAGAGAGATGCAAACGCAGAACTAAGAAGAAGCGGTGCCAACCGAAACGATGGCGTCTATTTCAAGATGGGGGCTATGTGACGCTTGATGCTTGCTCAAAAGTGATAGATTGCCCCCCAACTATAAAAACAGCGGCAGCCAAGAACGAGTAAGATCCTTGACTGTCGCTATTTTATAGGATAGCGGTATTCAAAAAGCGATGAAGGATTTGCGGAATAACACTCAATTTGGTTGGATTAAGCTAATTTATCGGATTTGTGTTCCATTGGGTATATTAACATCTGGTTTTAACAGTACAACGTCCCCTTGTTCTGGCAGTCCGCCAAGAACCAAAACTTCCGAATTTCCAGTTTGATGGCCGGGACCTTGGCTTTTGCAAAAAATTCAGCATTAATAATTGTTCCCACACGAAGATCGAGTTTTAGAAAGTCATCAAAAGTTGCCATTCATTATTCCTCCTAATGTATAATTTCCCTATTATATTTGAAGATATTTCTGGTTCCCCATTAATACCAGAACCAAGGAAGAACACCTAAAGGTTTTAGGGAATTCAGAAGCGTACTGGAAAAATCGAAATATAATTCTGCCCATTCAACGGACAACGGCAACCGATCACGTGGCCGGCTGCCGTCATGTCGTGGTGCTAGCGTCTCGCGTTAGTTGAATCATTCGCTCAATGTATCTAAAAAGTCAGTTACGTCGGTGTAAAACAACTTTTTCTCGGACCCTTTTAGGTCATGACCAGACTGAAAGTACTCTTTTACTGTTATATTGCTGGACATTTTCTTATATCGATCAAGATCAGTATCCGTAATTAACGATTCTTGAAGCTTGCCTCTCCCCACTAAAACAGGCATCGACAAAGACATATAATTTAAATTAATAAAAGCAGATTCTCTTTGGATACCCCATACCGCTTCAGGTCGGATATTCGCTGTTCGATTGTAAGGGATTAAATAGTTGTTTATGTAATCTTCGGGCCAATCATGCGGCATTGCTCGATGCTCTGGAGGATAATCGCCAATAATTAACGATTGTATCTGTTCCTTGTGTCTTTCAACATAGCCTAAAGCATAAGAAACACCACGTGAATAACTAAATAAATGGAACGATGAGATTCCAGTCTGCTTTACGACTGCCTCAATATCTGATACATGTTCGGTCAGGTTGTATCCTCTATCGGGGGTATCACTTTTCCCCCTGCCTCGAAAGGATAGAATTATACTTCTTCTTGGTAGAACCGCCTCAAGCAAATCTAGATATTCTTCTGCTGTCTCGGACAGACCTGGACAAATAATCAACGGAACTAGTTTCTTGTCGGATTCTTCTAATGAATCCAAATACTCGATCATAACCTTATTGTTAGCTGCTTTTTTTGATAAATGTATTGAAACCACATCCCAAAGTTAAATTACTTTCTGCCACACATATATTTTAGCACATATTGGAAGTGCCCTCCCCGTTAACGTAATGAAGCTGCTGATCGTACAAAGCCCATTTACAGCGCATATAACACGTGTTATTCTATTGGCGAGGTGCAATCATTATGGCGAAAAGAACGACGAGCTTCGACGTCGCGAAGGCGGCCGGCGTTTCTCGCAGCGTGGTGTCGGCGGTCATCAACGGAACGGCAGGCATCGGTGTTGGGACGGAGACGCGCGAGAAGGTACTTAAGGCGATTAAGGAGCTGGACTACCACGTTGACGCTGGGGCCCGAGCGATGAAGACGGGTGTCAGCCGCTGCGTTGCGGCGTTTGGCGATATGAAAAATCCGCTGTTCCTTCAGGTGCTTGAGGGCATGCAGAGAGCTTGCGCGGAACGGGGTTATCATGTGCTGATCAGCGGTAAGGGCGGGGACGAGCGGGATCGGTTCGAGCTCCTCGACTTGTACAGGCAGCGTAGACTCGACGGTATTATCAGTCTGGATGCGATCTCGTTCGAGAGTCGAGAATGGCTGGATGCAGTGCGTAAGGCGAAGGTGCCGTACATTTCCATCGAGGGTTATGCAGGCACGGCGGAAGCTTCCTCTATCCTCGTAGATTACCGGGAGAGCATTCTCGATGTCTTGGATCATATTGGCGCCATAAGCAGCCTTGCACCCGTATATCTGGATGCCTATCTGGAGAAGCCGGGATCGAACTGGGCTGAACGGGCGAGACGTTCCGCCTACGAGCGGTGGTGCCTTGATAGAGGGCTGGCTCCGGTCGTCCACGAGTTGCAAGCCTACGACGAGGCTTGGATGCTCCGGTTTCTGGAGGAGCTTCGCGGGAGGGAGAACGGGAAGTTGCCGCCCATCCTCATCAATTGGTCGGTCAGCGCGTCGATTCTGTATCGGATGGCTTGGAAGCTCGGAATCGCGGTGGGCAAGGAGCTGTCCGTCATGGCAGGCGACAATACGAACCGAAGCAACGCGTTTATGGCTCCGCCGCTCGGCTGCGTCGAAATTCCTTATGCCGAAATGGGCGAGGAGGCGGTGCGCCGTCTGCTCTTAAGCTTGGAGGAACCTAGTCAAGCGATGAGGCCGGAGAAGTTATGGTTAAAGGCAACTGTCGTGCCGGGAGAAAGTATGGCGCGCGAGCGGTAGAACCGGCCAAACTGCAGCCGAGGTTGTCCGTTAAGTTGTAAGCCGTTAGAACGTAACGTTCACCGCCGCCGGTGCAGCGTCGATTTCCGAAATAGCGGCGGCTTTTTTTAAGCATTGATAACACGTGTTATTAAATTGATCGATTGAAGGAGGAGATTACGATGTTTTGGATTATCGACAAGCTGCAGGAAAGAATCAAGGAGCTCGGGAAGCTCCGCTATCGGCATGTCATCGAGCTGGGGGAGTGGGCGATGGAGGTCGACGAGGAGCGAGCGAACGGTGTGCAGCGCGCGCCTTCAATCTCCCGGGAGAGAACGATGCGCAAGGGGGAGCGCTGGAAGGGGCGCGATCTGTATGTCTGGCTCCAGCGCCATGTCGAAGTGCCCGTCGAGTGGCAAGGGCAGAAGGTTGTAGGCGTATTCGATTTCGGTTTGACGGGCGCCGGCAACAACTCGGCCTTTGAATCGTTAATTTATGTCGACGGAGTTCCCTATCAAGGCGTTGACAGCAATCATCAAGAGGTGCTGCTCCCCGAGGATGCCGTCGGCCGCGAGCTGGAGCTTACCTTCCGCTTGTGGTCGGGCCTTGAGGGCGGAGGCGTGCCTACGGAGCAGGAGCATGAATTCAAGCGAGCCGATCTCTGCGTGCTGGATGAGGCTGCGGATGATTTGTTTTTCACGGGGATTGCTGCTCTGGAGACGGCGAAGGTGCTGGAGGAATCGTCGCCCGCAAGACAGGATCTGCTGACGGCGCTCGACCGCGCCTTCTTGCTGCTGGACTGGTCCCGACCAGGCTCCGAGGCGTTCTACGGGACGGTAAAGGAAGCGATCGCGCTGCTGAATGAGGAGCTTGGAAAGCTGGAGTCCCGGCATCCCGTAACGGTACATGCGGTCGGCCATACGCATATCGACGTCGCTTGGCTGTGGCGGCTGACGCATACGCGCGAGAAGGCGGCCCGTTCGTTCTCGACCGTGCTTCGGCTGATGGAACAGTATCCGGAATACGTTTTCCTGCAGTCGCAGCCTCAATTATATGCTTATATAAAGAAGGATTATCCCGAAATCTACGAGGCGATCCGCGAACGGGTAAAGGAGAAACGCTGGGAAGCCGGCGGCGCTATGTGGCTGGAGGCGGACTGCAATTTGACGAGCGGTGAGTCGCTAGTTCGGCAGATTTTGTACGGCACGAAGTTTTTCCGCGATGAGTTCGGCGTGGAATGCGATTACTTGTGGCTGCCCGACGTATTCGGATATAGCTGGGCGCTGCCGCAAATTTTAAGGAAATCCGGCATTAAGACGTTCATGACGACGAAGATCAGCTGGAATCAATATAATCGGATGCCGCATGATACGTTCAAGTGGCGGGGCATTGACGGCAGCGAAATTCTGACCCATTTCATCACGACGCCGGAGGTGGCGGACGCAGGTGTCTGGTGGTATACGTATAACGGTCTCATCGAACCGTTTAGCATCAAGGGGATTTGGGATACTTACCGCAACAAGGACGTTAATAAGGAGCTGCTTCTCTCTTACGGCTACGGCGACGGAGGCGGCGGGGTCAATCGGCATATGCTGGAGATGCGCCGCAGGCTGGAAAATATGCCGGGCTTGCCTAAGGTCGTGCCGAGCAGGGCGGATGATTACTTCGAGAAGCTGCATGAGGCGGTCGACGGCACGGATCGTTACGTGCATACATGGGATGGCGAGTTGTACCTGGAGTACCACCGCGGCACCTATACGAGCCAAGCCTATAACAAGCGGATGAACCGCAAGCTGGAGCTGTTGTACCGCGAGGCGGAATGGCTGCAGGCGATGACTGCCGTAGAGAGCGGCGTGTGGGATGAGCAGTCGGCGGAACGTCTCTACGAGGGCTGGCTGGCCATACTGCGCAATCAATTCCATGATATTATTCCGGGATCGTCCATAACGGAAGTCTACGAGGATGCCAAGGCGGAATACGAGGAAGCCGAGCAATGGGGGCTGGAAGTGCGGGATCAAGCAGCAGGGAAGCTGGCACGGAGCGCCGACTCCGGAGCGGTCGCTTTCACGGTCTATAACAATGGGTCGTTCGATCGTGGAGAGCTGGTAACCATTCCGAAGCGGGATGATGTCGGCCCAGCGGGCAAATGGACGATGTCTCCTGACGGAGAGGAGCTGCAGGCGGAATATGTGGAAGGAGAGTGGCATGTACTGGTGCCTGGCATTCCTGCTCTTGGAGCGGTCGTCTTAAGCTTCGAGCCGGAGTCGGCGGGGCCGCAAACGAGGGCAGCGTCTGCAGCTGCGTCAACCTTCCAATGGGATGGCAAAGTGCTGACGACGCCGTTTTATGCCATTGCCTTCAACGAGCAGGGGCAAATTGCAAGCCTGTTCGATAAAGAAGCGGGACGAGAGGTGCTGGCGGCAGGATCGAGAGGCAACGTGCTGCAGGTGTTCGAAGACAAACCCAAGATGTTCGAGGCATGGGACATCGATTTGTTCTATGGGGAGAAAATGCGGGAGATCGACGCGCTGGTCTCCTTGGAGCTGGTAGAGGCAAGCGGGCTGAAGGCGGTGCTGCGATTGCAGTGGACGTACGGGGATTCCTCTATCGTGCAGAAGCTTGCCGTCTATGCGAATAACCGCCGGATCGACTTCGCGACCAACGTGAATTGGCACGAGCAGCAACAGCTGCTGAAGGTGGCGTTCCCGGTACGGATTCGGACGACGGAAGCCACCTACGACATTCAGTTCGGCAACGTTAAGCGGCCTACGCACTGGAATACGAGCTGGGATCATGCCCGGTTCGAAACCGTCGGCCATCAATGGGTCGACCTGTCGGAGCGCGGATATGGCGTCAGCCTGCTTAATGACTGCAAGTACGGTCACGACATTAAGGACAACGTCATCCGTTTGTCCCTGATCAAGTCGGCCGTGTACCCTGACCCGCATGCGGATCAAGGCGAACATGTCTTCACCTACTCGCTCTATCCGCATCGCGGAGATTGGGTCGAAGCAGGCACGGCCGAAGCTGCGTGGCAGCTTAACAACCCGTCTTACGTCGTGGAGGGGGGCTCTGCGGCGGCAGGCAAGTCGTTCCTGCGGCCAAGCGGAGGCCATGTCGCGATCGATGCGGTGAAACGGGCGGAAGATGGCAATGGGCTGATCGTGCGCTTGCACGAATATGCCGGCGCTCGCGGCATGGCAGAGCTTGGCAGCGACTATGACATTATTGCGTGGCAGGAATGCGATCTGCTGGAGCGGCCGATCGGCGAGCTGCATCAAGATGGCGAGCCGATTCGTTACGAGCTGACGCCTTACGAGATCAAGACGTTCCGGCTTACGCTCGGCAAGCAGAAGCAAACGTAATCGCCCTTCTGTACCGCGCGCAGCTCCCAACGCGAGGTGGGGCGGTGCGGGTGTCACCACAGCCCCATGCCGATGAACGCGCCGCGCCGCCAATGGACGGCGTAGCTGCTTCATCTTGTGTTGCGGTATTCCGTAGGCGACATCCCCATCGTCTTGCGGAACATCTTGGAGAACAGGAGCGGATCGTCGTAGCCTACGGAGCGCGCGGTATCGCCGACGGAGAGGGAGGTGGAGGCGAGCAGCTCCCCGGCCCGCCGCATCCGGTATGCGATGAGATGCTGCTGAATGCTGCAGCCCATCTCTTCCTGGAACAGGGCGTTCAGATAGCTGCGCTGCAAGCCGACGAACCGGGCGATGGCGGCGACAGTCAGACGATTGGCATAATTCATCTCGATCATATGGACGACTTGCGCAATATAACGATCCCGCGACCGCGTCTCCGGCGGGACGGGTTGCGGCGTCTGGGCTTCCACGACGGCAGACAGCCATTCGTAGAGCAATCCTGTCAGCCGGATGTCCCGGCCGGCCCTCATGGAGGCCGTTTCCTCCATTCTCCCGATTATGCCTTCGTAATATTGTGCGTCCTCGGCCCGGAAGATCGGCCGTTCAACGGAGAGACCGGCTTGGCCGAGCAAGGTCGCGGCTTTGATTCCGTCGAAGCCGATCCAGCAGTAGCGCCAAGGATTATCCGGATCCGAGGCATAACGGGCGACAATTCCTGGAGCGATCAGGAAGCCTTGTCCGGGACCTAAACGGTATCCGTTGCCCCCGATCTCGAAGTTTCCTTCGCCCCCCAGGATGCAGTGGATTTTGTAATAATCCCTCACGCCCGGACCGACGATATGATTGGGCGTGCATTGCTCCATACCGAACTGAATCAGATGCAAGTCGAGCTGATGCAGGTTGGGAGGCAGAAATTCGATCATGGCGGGCAGCTCCTTTCTATAATTATTTTACCGGATTACGAGCTTCATGCCATACGATATTGTACGAATAACTGATTTGAACACGTACTTTAAGTGCCGCCGTTATAACGACAAGACCGCCGAAGAAGCTCCACGGCGGTCTTGTTGCTTTGTAAAGGACATGATGCTACTCCAAGACTGGCGGGCAACAACCAGCGACGCCGACTAACGGACAACCACCAGCGACGCAACTAGCGGGCCTATCCGGCTAACAGGAAAATCTCCCTCTAATCTCACGCTAGGCGCCCGTTATTCGGAAGTAAAGGGAAAATCACCCTCTAAATATGGAGGAATACGACTGGAGTATCGAATTCACCCGAATTAGAGGTCAGATTTCCCTTTATTTTGCCTATTGCGGATGAAGTAAAATAGTTTGTGTACCAACAT
>NZ_MXQD01000082.1:0-27783 GCF_002165585.1 Paenibacillus sp. MY03
TTTTCGACTGCATTTTTATCGTAGCACTCCAGAGCTGGATCAGGAGGTTTTTGTCATTCGCATTGCGCGGGACGAGTTTTTTTTATATACTGTTTTAGTACCAGGTGATAAAATGAGCTCCTATACATATAACTTTAAGAAGCGCGGGAGGCGGTGCCGATCATGGAACGAATGCCCAAACGGCAGCGGCATCAGCAGCTGTCCCAATATATAGATGAGAATCCTTTCATTACGGACAGGGAATTGACTCGTCTGCTCAAGGTGAGTATCCAGACGATCAGGCTAGACCGGATGGAGCTTGGCATTCCCGAGCTCAGGGAACGGATGAAGCTGATGGCGGAGCGTTCCTATGATTCCGTCAAGTCGCTGCCGTTGCACGAGGTGATCGGGGAGATCGTGGATCTGGAGCTCGATAAGAGCGGCATCTCGATCTTCGAAATTCGCGAAGAACATGTATTTTCCAGGACGTCCATCGCCCGCGGACATCATGTGTTCGCTCAAGCGAATTCGCTGGCCGTGGCGGTGATCAATGATGCCATCGCGCTGACGGTGACAGCGGATATCCGCTTCGTCCGTCCCGTACGGCTGGGCGAGAAGTGTATCGCGAAGGCATACGTCCGCTCCATCTCCGGAGAACGGAGCAAGTCCAAGGTGGAGCTGTTCACTTATGTAGGAGACGAAATGGTGTTCCAAGGCAATTTCGTCATTTTCAGATCAGCAGGAAATTCAGAGGATAAAGGGGGCGAGGACCATGCGAATCGCGATTGACGCCATGGGCGGGGACCACGCGCCGGATCTAATCGTAAAGGGTGCCCTCGAAGCCGCCGCGGAGTGGCCGGATACGGAGCTGCTGCTGGTCGGAGATACGGCGGCGATTGAGCCGCTGTTCGGAGGGGCCAAGCCCGACAACGTGACCATACATCACGCGGATGACGTAATCGGACCAGATGACGAACCCGTTCGCGCGGTGCGAAGAAAAAAAGGCGCTTCCATGGTGGTCGCTGGAACGCTCGTGAAGGAAGGGCATGCGGAGGCGATGTTGTCTGCAGGCAATACCGGCGCGCTGATGGCTACCGGATTGCTAGTTGTAGGCCGCATGGAAGGAATTGAACGGCCGGCGCTGGCGCCCATGATGCCCACGATGGACGACAAGGGCGTACTGGCGCTCGATCTAGGCGCCAACATGGATGCGAAGCCGGAGCATTTGCTCCAGTACGCCATAATGGGCAGCATTTACCGAGCCAAGGTGCATGGAATGGATAAGCCGAGGGTCGGGCTGCTGAACGTCGGAACGGAAGCGATGAAGGGCAACGAAATTTCCAAGGCGACGTTCGAATTGCTGGAGAAAGCCCCCATTCACTTCATCGGCAACGTGGAGGCGCGGGATGTCCTTAACCGCAACTGCGACGTGCTGATCTGCGACGGCTTCGCGGGCAATATCATGCTTAAGGCGATGGAGGGCGCAGCTGGAACCATCTTTACATCGCTGAAGGATGCGTTTGGACAATCGTTATTGACGAAGGTGGCAGCTGCGATCATGCTGCCGAGGTTGAAGCAGCTTAAGAAGAAAATGGATTACAAGGAACATGGAGGCGCTCCGCTGCTCGGCCTTAATGGACTTGTAGTGAAATGCCATGGATCATCTGATGTCGTAGCGGTCAAAAACGCGGTCCGTCAGGCGAGAGTCGCGCTACAAGCGAAGTTAATCGACTCGATTACCGCAGAAATCAACGGGAAGTGAGTGTGTACGATGAGTTTGCAGCCTGTCGGCATTATCGGCACGGGCAAATACGTGCCCGAGCGTATTCTTACGAATCATGAATTGGAACAAATGGTGGAAACGAACGACGAGTGGATCGTTACGCGGACGGGCATTCGCGAGCGTCGCATCGCAGACGTTGCGGAAGCGACGTCCGATCTCGCTTACGAAGCGGCCAAGCGCGCAATAGCTGCGGCTGGAGTCACAGCGGAGGAATTGGATCTGATTCTTGTGGCGACGATCACGCCCGACATGTTCTTTCCGTCCACTGCGTGCCTGCTGCAGAACAAGCTGGGCGCCAAGAAGGCTGCGGCGTTCGACTTGTCGGCTGCATGCTCCGGCTTTATCTACGGACTGGCAACAGCCACGAACATGATCGCAACGGGCATGTACAAGCATGTGCTCGTCGTTGGCGCGGAGACGTTGTCCCGCATCACCGATTACAGCGATCGCAATACTTGTATCCTGTTCGGCGATGGCGCCGGCGCCGTCGTGCTGGGTCCCGTAGAACAAGGACGCGGATTCCTGTCGTTCGAGCTTGGAGCCGACGGAAGCGGAGGAGAGCTGCTTAAGGTCGGAGGCGGAGGCTCGCGTCTGCCAGCATCCGCAGCTTCAATTGAAGAGAAGCAGCATTATATTTATATGGCGGGCAATGATGTATTCAAGTTCGCGGTGCGCATTATGGGCAGCGCGGCAGAGGACGCGCTGGCGAAGGCTGGCAAGACCAAGGAAGACGTCGATCTGCTCGTCCCGCATCAGGCGAATATTCGTATCATCCAATCCGCCCTTAACCGGCTGAACTTGCCGGAGGAGAAAGCGATGATCAATCTCGACAAGTACGGCAATATGTCCGCCGCATCGATCCCTGTAGCGCTGGCGGAAGCCGTGGAGCAAGACCGTGTCAAACCAGGCGATTGCATGGTGCTCGTCGGTTTCGGAGGCGGCTTGACATGGGGTTCATCCGTCCTTATTTGGTAATCATATAGATCTGTCATGGGGGGGAACAGTCGTGGGGAAAACTGCTTTTGTGTTTCCTGGGCAAGGCGCCCAGGCAGTGGGAATGGGCAAGGACGCCTTCGAGGCGAATGAAGCGGCGCGTTCCGTGTTCGAAAGAGCGAACGAAGCGCTGGGCTTCGATCTGACGAAATTGATTTTTGAGGGACCCGAAGAGGTGCTGAAACAGACGGCCAATACGCAGCCTGCATTGTTGACGGTTAGCGTTGCCTATCTGGAGCTGCTGAAGGAAAGCGGACTTGCGCCGGATTACGTGGCAGGTCATAGTCTGGGCGAATACAGCGCCTTGGTCGCAGCCGGCGTTATCGGCTTCGAGGACGCGGTTTCGACCGTACGCGCACGAGGAGAATACATGGAGCATGCCGTTCCTGGCGGACTTGGCGCAATGGCGGCCGTTCTTGGAGGCGAACGCGAGGATCTGGCGAAGCTGTGCGGAGACGTTACGGCAAGCGGTACGGCTGTTGAGCTGGCCAATATCAATTGCCCGGGTCAGATTGTAATCTCCGGAACCGCGGCCGGCGTGCAAGCGGTTGTGGAACGCGGCAAGGAAGCCGGCGCCAAGCGCGTCATTCCGCTGGAAGTAAGCGGACCTTTCCATTCCTCGCTCATGAAACCTGCGGCGGAGCGTCTCGGCGAGAAACTTGCCGGTATCGCGCTAAACGACGCGGCTGTGCCGGTCGTCGCGAACGTGACGGCTACAGCGGTAACGGCCGCGGCTGACATTCGTCATTTGCTCGTGGAGCAAGTTTATTCTCCCGTCTTGTGGGAGGACAGCGTTCGTTATCTGATCGACCAAGGCGTTGACACTTTCGTCGAGATCGGCTCCGGCACGGTGCTGGCGGGTTTGATCAAGAAGATCGACCGCGGCGTACGCGTATTGTCCGTAAACAGCCTGACATCGCTAGAAGCACTTCAAGAGGATATTCAAGTGAACCAATCATAACGATGAGCGCTCGCTCAGGATAGATGTTGAATTCGTAAAGGAGGGAAAAGGTATGACGGTATTTGCAAGCCTGGAGGGCAAAAAAGCGCTCGTAACAGGTGCTTCCCGCGGAATCGGACGAGCGATCGCGATCGCGCTGGCCGAGGCTGGCGCCGACGTGGCTGTCAACTATTCCGGCAGCGAAGCTGCCGCAGCCGAGACGGCGAAGGCGATAGAGGAATTGGGGCGCCGCGCAATCATTGTGAAGGCGAATGTCGGCAAGACCAGCGAATTCGATGCCATGGTCAAAGACACGATCGAGCAGCTTGGCGGACTCGATATTCTGGTGAATAACGCGGGCATTACAAGAGATAATTTAATTATGCGCATGAAGGAAGAGGAGTTCGATGAAGTCATCGAGACGAACCTCAAAGGCGTCTTTAACGGCGTGAAGGCTGTAACTCGCCATATGATGAAGCAACGTTCCGGCCGGATCATCAACATTTCGTCCGTTGTCGGGGTGCTGGGCAATCCCGGTCAAGCCAATTATGTAGCTGCGAAGGCCGGCGTCATCGGTCTGACGAAAGCCAGCGCTCGCGAGCTTTCATCGCGCGGCATTACGGTGAACTGCGTGGCTCCGGGCTTTATCCAGACGGATATGACGGACAAGCTGCCGGAGGAGACGAAGACAGCCCTGTCCGGCCAAATTCCGCTGGCGCGCCTCGGCGATCCAGCCGATATCGCGAACGCGGTAAGATTTCTGGCATCCGATGCCGCGGCATACATGACCGGCCAAACCGTCCATATAGACGGCGGCATGTACATGTAAGAGAGTTCGGCTAAATTCAATATTCGACGTCGAGCAAGCTTGCAGAATTACTTCGTAATGGGAAGCGTACTTTTTGAACAACCTCGTGAAGGTAAAGATGGTATTTTGCATGTAATTCTCGTATAATACGGTGGAGGAGGTGAACCGGATGTCCGAAGTAGTAGATCGCGTTAAACGTATTGTCATCGACCGCCTTGGCGTAGACGAAGCAGAAGTCACGCTCGAAGCTTCCTTTAAAGATGACCTCGGCGCTGACTCTCTTGACGTAGTAGAATTGGTCATGGAGCTGGAAGACGAGTTTGATATGGAAATCTCTGACGAAGATGCAGAGAAAATCACGACGGTGGGAGAAGTTGTAACTTACATACAATCTCATACCTAAGGATGGACAAGTCCCGTTTCAAGGAGCGGGACTTCTCTTCCATGTTAAGCGCTTTTATCGTCACTGGCTTATGAACCGAACCGTACTGCCCAAGAGGCGTCCTTATCGCCTTAACCGGTACAATGTAGCTTAATCGCTATTTATATAGTATTACACGGCCGAGATGCCGTGATATGTCTGTTGCTGAGGTGAATGGAATGAAACATAGAGTAGTCGTGACGGGCATGGGGGTAATGACCTCGCTCGGTTCTGACATCGAACAATTCTGGAACAACCTGCTGGAAGGCAAATCGGGCGTATCCGTCGTTGAAGCGTTTGACTTCTCCGAATATCCGACTCGAATCGCCGCAGAAGTGAAAAACTTCAATCCGGAGGATTACGGCATTGATCGCAAGGAAGCGCGCAGGATGGACCGCTTCGTGCAGTTTGCATCCGTGGCGAGCAAGCTGGCCGTTGAGAATTCCGGTCTGGATATCGGGGTTAACGCCGACGCCGAACGCGTGGGCGTTATGATCGGTTCCGGCATCGGCGGTCTGGGCACATGGGAGGATCAGCATAATGTGCTTCTGGAGAAGGGACCCAAGCGAGTGAGCCCGTTCTTCATCCCAATGATGATCGCGAACATGGCTTCCGGCCAGGTATCCATGTTGACGGGAGCCAAGGGGCCCAACAGCACGGCGGTAACGGCTTGCGCGACCGGCACGCATTCCATCGGAGACTCTTACAAATTGATCCAGAGAGGCGACGCTGACGTGATGATCGCCGGCGGCGCTGAAGCGACGATTCGCCCGACGGGCATGGCGGGCTTCTGCTCCATGCGCGCGATGTCGACTCGCAACGATGAGCCCGAGAAGGCGAGCCGGCCGTTCGATGTCGATCGGGACGGCTTTGTAATGGGTGAAGGAGCCGGCGTGCTCGTGCTGGAATCGCTGGAACATGCGAAGGCTCGCGGAGCGAAGATTTACGCGGAAGTGATCGGTTATGGCATGAGCGGCGACGCTCATCATATGACGGAGCCGGATCCGGACGGCGCTGCGCGCTGTATGGTCAAGGCGCTGCGCGATGCCGGGATCGAGCCGTCAGAGGTCGATTACATTAACGCTCACGGCACATCGACTCCGGTTGGCGACCGCTCGGAGACAACTGCGATCAAGAAGACTTTCGGCGATCATGCGTACAAGCTGGCCGTCAGCTCGACGAAGTCCATGACGGGCCATCTGCTCGGCGCAGCAGGGGGAGTAGAAGCCGTTATTTTGGCGCTTACGCTGCAAAATGGCGTCATCGCTCCGACCATCAACTTGGACAATCAGGATCCGGAGCTGGATCTGGACTACGTTCCGAACAAGCCGCGCAAGGCGAATGTTCGTACGGCGCTGTCCAATTCTTTCGGCTTCGGCGGGCATAATGCCACGATTGTGATGAAGGCGTATGAAGCATGATAATTTTGACGAGCTGCAGCGAAAGCTGCAGCTCGATTTCAAACGCAGCAGGCTGCTAAGACAGGCTTTTACCCACACGTCGTATGTCAACGAACATAAGCGCGGCTCCGTACAGGACAATGAGCGGCTGGAATTTCTCGGCGACGCCGTCTTGCAATTGCTTGTATCGGAGTATCTGTTCTCTACATATCCCAAGCGTCCTGAGGGCGAATTGACACGGATGCGCGCTTCCGTTGTTTGCGAGCCGTCGCTGGCCATGTTCGCCGAACGACTGGAGCTTGGCAAGCATGTTCTGCTCGGACGGGGCGAGGAGCAGCTCGGCGGGCGTCAGCGGCAGGCGCTGCTTGCCGACTTGTTCGAATCATTCGTCGGCGCGATCTTCCTGGACTTCGGCATCGAGCGGACACGCGACTTCCTGTCGGAGCATATGTTCCCGCATATCGAGTCGGGCGACTTCGGTCTGCTGATGAAGGACGCGAAGTCAAAGCTGCAGGAGCGCGCGCAGCATTACGGTCTCGGACCGGTGGAATACCGGGTCGTCGAGGAACGCGGACCCGCCCACGACCGGGAGTTCATCGTCGAGGTGTACTTGGGCGAGGAACGTTACGGCCTCGGAGCCGGCCGCACCAAGAAGGAAGCCGAGCAGCGCTCCGCCGCCGAGGCGTGGAACGGGCTGGCTCTGGATGCAGACAAGTAAATGACCGACATTCTTCTATGTCGTGTGGATGCATAGTTGTAGGACAAACCGCCGGATCGCAGCGATCCGGCGGTTTGTTGATGTCAGCGAAGTTTCGCAGACGGAAATTGTCCCGAAAAGGGGCTTGACGAAGCCGGAAAGGAGTAACGCAATTCATGAAAATATGTTACAATGTGGGGTGAGGTGAAACCCAAGTCATGTTTCTGAAACGGATTGAATTAGCGGGCTTTAAGTCCTTCGCCGATAAGACGGAGATGGAATTCGTCACCGGCATTACGGCGGTTGTCGGACCGAACGGCTCGGGCAAAAGCAATATCTCCGACGGTATCCGCTGGGTGCTCGGCGAGCAAAGCGCGAAGAGTCTTCGCGGCGGCAAGATGGAAGACATTATCTTCGCCGGCAGCGACGCGCGCAAAGCGGTCAACTACAGCGAGGTTTCGTTGACGCTGGACAATGGGGACGGGGCTCTCCCGCTGGAATATAATGAAGTAACGGTCACGCGCCGGGTACACCGGAGCGGCGACAGCGAATATTTGATTAACAAGCAGCCATGCAGATTAAAGGATATAACAGAGCTTTTCATGGATACTGGCATCGGCAAAGAAGCTTATTCCATTATCGGACAAGGCCGTATCGAGGAAATTCTGAGCACGCGCTCCGAGGACCGCCGCGGCATCTTCGAGGAAGCTTCCGGCATCGTGAAGTACAAGTCGCGCAAGCGGGAAGCGCAGAAGAAGCTCGACGAGACGGAGCAGAATCTGCTCCGCATTCACGACCTTGTATCGGAGCTGGAGGATCAGGTGGAGCCGTTGCGCAAGCAGTCGGAGAAAGCCGTCCACTTCAAGGCGCTGAAGGAAGAGCTGAAGACCAAAGAGATTTCGATGTATGTACATAATATCGAGACGGTGCACCGCGCCTGGTCGGAAGCGACGGACAAGCTGGAGAAGCTGCAGGAAGAGCAGCTTAAGCTGTCCACGGTCGTCAGCAAGCATGATGCGCATCTGGAGCAAGATCGGCAACAATTGCGGGAGATAGAGCTTCAATTGGACGAGCTGCATGCTTCTATGCTTCAGCTAAGCGAAGACGTGGAGAAATGCGAAGGCTACGGCGAGGTGCTTAAGGAGCGCAAGCGCAACCTGGAAAACAACAAACGAGGATTGGAAGAGTCGATCGCGGTACAGGATGCCAGAATCGTCGCTCTGACGCAGGAAGAGGCGGATTTTCGCAGCAAAGCGGCGGCGCTGGAGCTTTCTCTTGCGGATCTGCGCGTCAAGCTCGCGGCCGAGGAATCGAATCTCCTTGGCGTAGCGGGCGGTGCGGTTGTCGACGCCGAAGAGAAGCTCAAGAGCGAGCTGCTTGACGTACTGAGCGCAATGGCGCAGACGCGCAACGAAATTAGGTATGCCGCCCAGCAACAAGAAACGCTGCAACGTCGGATGGAGAGGTTAAACGACGACGAATCCAAGTGGACGGAGCAACAAGCACGGCTGGAGGAGCGCAAGGCTGTGTTGGAGAAAGGACTCCAATCAACGCTGACGGCACTCGAGAACGCGAGGAACCGCATGCTTGAAGAGACGGAAGGCAGTAAAGCCGTTGCGTCTGGCCTGGATGAAGTTATGGCAGCGATCCGGAAGTGGGAGCAGCGGCTGGACAGCCATATTTCCAGACGCGATACGATGAAGGAAATGCAAGACGCGTTGGACGGCTTTATGCAAGGCGTTAAGGAAGTACTTAAGGCTGCGCGGCGCGGTTCCGGCGGCATAGCCGGCGTTCATGGCGCCGTTGCGGAGCTCATTCGCGTGCCTCAACGCATCGAGGTTGCGGTGGAGACCGCCCTCGGAGGGGCGTTGCAGCATATCGTCATGGAAGACGAACGTTCGGCGCGTGCGGCGATCGGTTTCCTGAAGCAGCGCCAGCTGGGGCGGGCAACATTCTTGCCGTTGGACGTCATTCGCGGCCGAATGGTGCCCGAGCATGACAGACGATCCTTCCAATCAGAGGATGGGTTCGTAGGAGTCGCGGCGGAATTGGTGGGCTGCGACGAGCGCTACCAGGCGATCGTAAACAATCTTCTCGGCAACGTTCTGCTTGCGGAGACGCTGGAGCAAGCGAACCGGATAGCATCAAGATGTCAATACCGATTCCGTGTCGTTACGCTGGAAGGAGACGTCGTAAATGCCGGCGGTTCCATGACGGGCGGCAGTCTGCAGAAGCGCGGGGCGAGTCTGCTCGGCCGCGGCCGTCAGATCGAATCGCTTAACGCAGAGATCAAGGAAGCAGAGACAACTGTGGCCCAGTTGAAGGCGAAATTAAGCGATCTGCGCAAAGAGCAGTCGATCCGTTCGCAGAACGTGGAAGATCTGCGCGCCCAAGCGGAAAAATGCCGGATTGACGAGCAAGGTATCCGATCCGAGCTTCAGCAAGTAAAGTCGGAGGAGAAGCTGCTTACGGAGCAGCGCTCCATGTCCGCCTCCGAGCTGACGTCGCAGTCGAATGAACGCGAGCAGCTCAGCAAGATGGCGAAGGAAGCGGAAGAGCGGCTGGAGGGTCTTGTAAATGACGAGGCCAGATTGCAGGAAGCGATCCGAATGGCGGAAGAGCGGCGCAAGGCGAGCGAATCCGCCAAGGAAGAGCTCCAGGTTCAATTGACGGATCTAAAGATTGCCGTCGCCAAGACCGATCAGGAGAAGATGAGCTTCGAGGATCAGGCGAACCGCGTGCGCAGCGATATTGGCCGGGCCAAGCAAGAACTCGCCAATCTGCGATCGGTATCCGCTCAGCAGGAAGAAGAACTGGTCCGTCACAGCGAAGAAAGCGTGGCGCAGATTGCTCAGCTCAACGACCTGCGCATTAAGAAAACGAATTGCGCGGAACAGACGGATCTTAAACGCGCTGCCCGCGCGCATCGGATTACCGAGCTCGACAAAGGCGAGAGCGAGACGAAAGAGCAGCGCGCCCAACTGCGCGTAGTCGAGGATGCCATGCGTCAGACGGAGATTGCGCTGAACCGGCAGGACGTGGAGCTGGACAATCTGCTGCGCAAGCTCAGCGAGGAGTACGAGCTGAGCTACGAGTTGGCCAAGGAGCAATATCCGGTGCCGGAGGATGTGCAGGGAACGCAGGTCGAAGTGCGCGAGTTAAAGCGCAAAATATCGTCGCTTGGCGAGGTCAATTTGGGCGCCATCGAAGAATACGAGCGCGTAAAGGAACGTTACGAGTTCCTCTCCGAACAGAAAAACGACTTGATCGACGCGAAAACGGCGCTTTACCAGGTTATCAAAGAGATGGACGACGAGATGTCCAAGCGGTTCCGGACGACGTTCGAGGCGATCCGCAAACATTTTGTCGTCGTGTTTGGCAAGCTGTTCGGCGGGGGACGCGCCGATCTCGTGCTCGTGGATCCGGATCGGGTGCTGGATACGGGGATCGACATCGTCGCTCAGCCGCCGGGCAAAAAACTGCAAAATCTGCAGTTGCTCTCCGGCGGCGAGCGCGCTCTTACAGCGATCGCGCTGTTGTTTGCCATTTTGCAGGTCAAACCTGTGCCGTTCTGCGTGCTCGATGAGGTCGAGGCGGCGCTGGACGAGGCCAATGTGGCAAGATTCGCGCAGTATCTGCGCGAGTTCTCCGGGCTCACCCAATTTATCGTGGTTACTCATCGCAAAGGCACGATGGAAGAAGCCGACGTCCTTTACGGCGTGACGATGGAGGAAGGCGGCGTGTCCAAGCTCGTCTCGGTGAGACTGGAAGAAGACGGAGAAGACGAAGAACCGGTGTCGGCCTAAGCTCGGTACGGGGCATGTAAAATAGATAACGAATGGCAGGATGGGGGACGGAACGTATGAGTTTTTTTAAGAAGCTGAAAGAAAGCATCGCGGCCAAGACGGAAGCGGTAACGAACGTCTTCAAGGAAGGCCTGTCCAAGACGCGGACCGCGTTCGTGGAGAAAGTCGAGGAGCTCATTACCCGGCGCAAAAAAATCGACGAAGAGTTCTACGAAGAGCTTGAAGAAATTCTGATCGGCGCCGATGTTGGCGTGAATACGGTCATGACGCTAATCGACGATCTGCGCGCCGAGGTGAAAAAACGCAAAATCGAACAAGCGGCCGACCTGCAGCCGATTCTCTCCGAGAAGCTGATCGGATTGCTTAAGGGAGACGACCACGCGGAACTGCGCATGGCCCCCGAGGGTCAAATTACGGTCATCCTGTTCGTCGGGGTCAACGGCGTCGGCAAGACGACAACGATCGGCAAGCTGGCGCACAAGTTCAAGGGCGAAGGAAAAAAGGTGCTTATGGCCGCTGGAGATACGTTCCGCGCCGGCGCAATCGAGCAACTGGAGGTTTGGGGTCAGCGCGTAGGCGTCGACGTTATTAAACAATCGTCCGGCTCAGATCCGGCCGCCGTTATGTTCGACGCGGTCCAGGCGGCCAAGCAGCGCAAAGTGGACGTGCTTCTCTGCGATACCGCCGGCCGCCTTCAGAACAAGACGAATCTCATGGAAGAGCTTAACAAAATTTTCCGCGTCATTCAGCGGGAATTGCCCGAAGCTCCCCATGAGGTATTGCTTGTGCTGGACGCAACGACAGGCCAGAACGCGCTTAGCCAGGCCAAGCTGTTCGGAGAGAAAAGCGGCGTAACGGGACTTGTGCTTACGAAGCTGGACGGCACGGCCAAAGGCGGTATCGTCATTGCGATTCGCAATGAAATGAACTTGCCGGTTAAGCTGGTCGGATTGGGCGAGAAGATGGGGGATCTGCAACAATTCGATTCCGAGCAATTCGTTCATGCTTTGTTCGCCGGATTGATCGGCAAGGAAGAAGAGAAGTCGGGAACGACCGGCGAGTAACAGTGGGCAACAGGGAAGGGGACGGAGTCGGGAAGCGGCGATTCGTCCTTTTCTTTTGCCGGATGAAGTGACAAGTAAATAAACTTGACAGTGCCGCAGTCGATCGTGTATCATAAGTGACGTTGAGCAATCTGTAAAGGGTAATGCCTTGACGGATCGGGATTGGATCAGCGGGAGGAGGCTTGGCGATGGAGATAGAACAATCGGATGCCTTGGCTCGGACGACGAGGGTGAATTTGCTCTTCGACTTCTACGAAAACCTGCTGACCGAAAAGCAACGGACGATACTGGCTTATTATTACCACGATGATTTCTCCCTGGGAGAGATCGCGTCGGAATTCGGCATTAGCCGGCAAGCCGTCTACGATAATATTAAACGTGCCGAAGGCGCACTCGAAAATTACGAGGACAAGCTTCTGCTGCTCGAGAAGCACGAACGCCTGATGGAAGCCGCGAACCTGCTGGAACGCGGCGTCGAAGAGATCGTAATGAAAGAATCGGATAGAAACAAGCTGATGGCAGTCATAGCGCGGCTCAAGACCGCGGAACAAACGGCGAGAGAAGGAGGCGATGATTCGTGGCAGCATTCGAGAGCTTAAGCAGCCGATTGCAAAATGTGTTCAGCAAGCTGAAAGGCAAAGGCAAAGTATCGGAAGCCGATGTCAACGACGCGATGCGCGAAGTTCGGCTTGCCCTTCTGGAAGCCGACGTCAACTTTAAGGTCGTTAAGGATTTTATAGCCAAGGTTAAGGAGCGGGCCATCGGCCTGGATGTATCGAAAAGCTTCACGCCGGGCATGGTGATCATCGACATCGTCAATAAAGAATTGACGGAGCTGATGGGCGGCACGCAGGCGAAGCTTGCCAAGGCAAACAAACCGCCGACGGTCATCATGATGGTCGGTCTGCAGGGCGCGGGCAAGACGACGACGTCCGGCAAGCTGGCGAAATTGCTTCAGAAGGGCAATCATAAGCCGCTTCTCGTTGCATGCGACATTTATCGTCCTGCTGCGATCAAGCAGCTGCAAGTGCTGGGAGAACAGATTAAAGCGCCTGTGTTCGCGTTGGGAGACCAGACTTCGCCGGTCGAGATTGCGAAGCAAGGCTTGCAGCATGCCAGAGAAAACGGCAATGATTACGTCATCATCGATACCGCAGGTCGTCTACATATTGATGAGACGCTAATGGAGGAGCTTAAGCAAATCCATGGCAACGTCAAGCCGGATGAAGTGCTGCTGGTCGTAGACTCGATGACGGGACAAGATGCCGTCAACGTGGCGCAGAGCTTTCACGAACAGCTGGAGCTGACGGGCGTTGTTCTTACCAAGCTGGACGGAGATACGCGCGGCGGCGCGGCCCTGTCGGTCAAAGCCGTAACGGGACGTCCGATCAAGTTCGCGGCGATGGGAGAGAAGATCGATTCGCTGGAGCCGTTCCATCCGGAGCGGATGGCATCTCGTATTCTCGGCATGGGCGACATGCTGTCGCTGATAGAGAAGGCGCAATCGAACATCGACGCCGAGAAGGCTGCGGAGATGGAACGCAAGATGCGTACCGCGGAGTTCACGTTCGATGACTTCTTGGAGCAAATGGAACAGGTCCGCAAGCTGGGGCCTCTCGACCAGATCATGGATATGCTTCCCGGGATGGGCAAGATGAAGGGCGCCATGAAGGATATGAAGGTCGACGAAAAGCAGATCGGCCGCGTCGAAGCGATCGTCCGTTCCATGACGAAGGAAGAAAAGGCGAAGCCGGAGCTGCTGAACCACAGCCGTCGCAAGCGTGTCGCGGCGGGCAGCGGCACGACGATCGTGGAAGTGAACCGCTTGATCAAGCAGTTCGACGATATGCGCAAAATGATGAAACAATTTTCGGGGATGATGGGACCTAAGGGACCCAAAGGCTTGAAGGGCGGCAAGAAGGGCCTGAAAGGCATGCTCGGCAAAAATATGCGGTTTCCGTTCTAAACGGCAACCGGATTGATTACTCGAAGGAGGTGAATTAATCATGGCAGTACGTATTCGCTTGAAACGTATGGGTGCTCACAAAGCTCCATTCTACCGCGTAGTTGTATCGGATTCCCGTTCGCCGCGTGACGGACGTTTTATTGAAGAGATCGGTACTTACAACCCGGTTACAGTTCCGGCTCAAGTATCCATCGACGAGGAAAAAGCTCTTAAATGGCTGCAAACAGGAGCGCAAGCTTCCGACACGGTTCGCAACTTGCTTTCCAAAGCTGGAGTTCTTAAGAAATTCCATGAGCTGAAGCAACAGAAATAATCGGAGAGAGAAGCGGAGGGCTTTGTTATGAAAGATTTAATTCTTGTCATTGCGAAGGCTTTGGTGGATCATCCGGACGACGTGCGAATCCACATCAAGGATGATGATCGCGCGACGACTTACGAGCTTTCCGTCCATCCAGAGGATGTTGGCAAGGTCATCGGCAAACAAGGGCGGATCGCCAAGGCGATGCGCACGGTCGTGACCTCTGCTTCGGTGAAATCAAGTAAGCGCGTCATTGTCGACATTATCTCATAAGGGGCACGAAGCAGTGGGGTCGGGACAAATGTCCCGGCCCTCTTGTACGTGTTATAATACATACTATAAGTGAGTGTTCAAAGTGTTCGGTTTTCAGCGGACTTTTTGAACAACCTCTATAAGGTTAAGGAAAAGGAATGATGGCATGGACGGCAAATGGTATACAGTCGGCAAGCTTGTCAACACGCATGGCATTCGCGGCGACGTGAAGGTGCTTCCGCAGACGGACTTTGCAGAGCAGCGGTTCGCACCAGGCAGCAAGTTGATGTTGGTTAACGAGGAGAACGGCAAAAATCTGCAAGTGAAGGTGACGAGCTCCAGACTTCAGAAAAATGTGTATATTGTGAAGCTCGAAGGATTTAATAATATAAATGAGATTGAACCTTACAAAGGTTGGACACTCAAAATAGCGGAGTCGGAACAAGGCAAGCTCGAGGAAGGTGAATATTATTACCATGAAATCATCGGCTGCCGAGTCGTGACGGAAGAGGGCGAGGAGCTTGGGGAAATTACCGAAATACTGAGCCCTGGAGCGAATGATGTATGGGTTGTGAAAGGCGCCGGTCCGAAAAGGAAGGAGATCTTGCTTCCGGTCATCGACGATGTTGTGCTTACAATTCAGCCGGCGGACAAGCTTGTGACCGTACGTCTGATGGAAGGGCTGATCTAACTTCATGAAAATCGACGTGTTGACGTTGTTCCCCGAAATGTTCGATGGCGTGTTCGGCGCGAGCATACTGGGAAAAGCGAAGGAGAAAGGCATTGTATCGCTGCAAGCTGTCAATTTCCGGAATTACTCTAACAACAAACATAATACGGTGGACGACTATCCATATGGGGGCGGCGGCGGAATGGTGCTGAAGCCCGAGCCCGTCTTCGCGGCTGTCGAAGATTTGGCCGTCGAGCCAGACGTTGCTCCGAGGGTCATCCTGATGTGCCCGCAAGGCGAGACATTTACCCAGCGCAAGGCGGAGGAACTATCGCGGGAGCGGCATCTCGTACTCATTTGCGGCCATTACGAAGGTTATGACGAACGAATCCGGGAGCATCTCGTCACGGACGAGTTGTCGATCGGCGATTATGTGCTGACGGGCGGCGAAATTCCCGCCATGACGGTGATCGACAGCGTCGTACGTTTGCTGCCTGGCGTTCTGGGCAACGAATCTTCCGCCGTCACGGACTCCTACAGCACGGGCTTGCTGGAGCATCCGCATTATACGAGACCGCCGGAATTCAGGGGATGGACGGTGCCTGACGTTCTGATATCCGGTCACCATGGCCGAATCGACAGCTGGAGGCGCGAGCAATCGTTGCTCCGTACTTTGATTCGCCGGCCCGAACTTCTTGATAAGGTGGAGCTAAGCAAAAAGGAGCGGTTGTGGCTGGAGGAGCAAAGAAAGGCATTACGCACTGAGTATGAAACGGAATAAGGGAATGCGGCTTCCGATCGGAGGCTGCATTCCCTTATTCCGTTTTAAAATATAGGGAAGCATATGTTTTCGCCATACTTGACCTTTAATTATCGTAACGAAACGCGCTGTGCGCCAAAGGACTACTGCGATAGCCGTTTCACCTTAAGGCGTATAAAAATTTTGCGTAAAATAAGTGCCGTAGGATCCTCCGAAAGCGACACCGACGCCAAGTCGAGTGTATTGGTTATTAAGGAGATTCTCCCGGTGGCTCTCGGAATTAAGCAGCATATAGTGGGCGAATATGCTATTGGGCGAGCCTGCCGCCAAGTTTTCCGCTGCTTTTGTGTACGCGATGCCGACGCTTTTCATTCGATCGAATGGCGATTTGCCGCTTTTATTCGTATGGCTGAAGTAGTTGTTCTTCATCATATCGATGCTATGGGCTCGAGAGGAGGATCCTGCTAGTTTGTCCCATTGCAATAGGTCAATACTCCTCTGAGCCCGCTCCGCATTGACCATATCAAACATTCCTTGCTCCATGGCCGTGCGTTCTTTTTCTCCGAATGAGGAGATTTGGCGAGCTGTAAAGTTGTCCGACTGCAGGAGCAATGCCGCGACCCGATTGTCCTCATGGCTGTCCAGAAACAACGTGTGCCGGATTCCGCCGGATCGATAATCGTAATAATGATCAGCTTTCTTGGCTGCAGCTTTGACACTTGCAGGAAGCGAGGCGCTAATGGCAGCCAGCTTGATATCTACGTTGGCGCCGCCAGTATCTCGCCAACCGCCTTCATCGTTCGAGAACAGAGCTGCTATCGTGCCGTTCCGAACGCCATACATGGAATACGCAGCATAATCGCTGTTATATACGTACCATTCATAATCATATTCGCTGGCATCGATTCGAGTGGGCTGGCCCATTCGGTACAGAAGCTCGCCGATGTTTTCGCCAATCGAGATGCCATTAAGCGAGGCGGAGGAGCTCTTCTGGATCCGCTTGTCCGACAGGGCGGCGACCTTTTCTTTCATCATATAGACGAATGTGAGCGCTTCTGCCCGTTTTACGCCTCCGCCGGCTTCGTATCCGGCAATCGTTGCGGACGAACGTCCTTGCGAGATGCCGCTATCCAGAAGCCACTGAATAGCTTCGTCCCTATTATACGACTTGCCGTTTGCGGCAGCTGCAATCAATAATGCAGCTTGTCCCCGGTTGAATTGCCCCCGCTGATTATTGAAGGTCACTGGCCATCCAAGACGTTCCGCGTGGTTGTAATAGCTGCGGCTCCAGTCGGAAGCCAGTTCATCCTTGCGCGTGACGCTTCCGTAAGCGCGGAGCATCATCGCAAGAAACTCGATCTCGGTCACCTTATCGTCCGGACGGAAGCTCCCGTCCTTATATCCTTGAGCCAAGCCGCTGTCAACGGCCCAGTCTATGTATGAATTAGCCCAGTAGGAAGGTGTTACATCATTAAAGGATGCTGCGCTGGCTGTATAATCGGACAGCGGAATGGCAAGAATGAGCATAATGATGCAGATACGTTGTTTGATGTTCAACATAACTTCTCCTTGTCGATTATTGTCGTTGCCAATCATATACAGTATACTAGATAGAGGTCATATGAGAAATAGGTTGATTTGTCTATTTAACTATGGTAAAATTTCTAATGTTGTTCGTAAAGTCGGACGGTCCGCTATAAGTGGAGATCGGTTCCCAGGGAATCAGGAGCTTACATGAACGTCTATGGTGGAAGGAGTGAACTCAATCAATGAATATTGTACAAGCAATTTCACAAGAGCAACTGCGTAAAGATCTTCCTAACTTTCGCCCAGGCGACACGCTGAAGGTGCATGTTAAGGTTATCGAGGGTTCGCGCGAGCGTATCCAGCTGTTCGAAGGCGTCGTTATCAAACGTCGCGGCGGCGGAATCAGCGAAACTTTTACAGTTCGCAAGATTTCTTACGGCGTAGGCGTAGAGAGAACGTTTCCGCTTCATTCGCCGAAGATCGACAAGATCGATGTGGCACGTCGCGGTAAAGTGCGTCGCGCTAAGCTGTACTACCTCCGCAATCTGCGCGGTAAAGCGGCTAGAATTAAAGAAATTCGTTAAGATCAAACGACAAGAGGGGCTTGCGCAAACAAGCTCCTTTTCGTTTTCTACGGGAAGGAATACATAACTTCAGAGACGAAAGAAGGCTGAGCTGATGGATTCGCAGCACCGCAACGACGATGGAATGAAGGAGACGGATACAGGCGTCAGCTCGTCGGACGAGCGTCAGCTCGCCTCGGAGAGCATGCCTGAACGGGCAAAAAGTCATGGAGCTGCGTCAGCAAAAAAAGGCGGAGCATCGAAGGAAATCGTAGAATGGATCAAGGCACTGGTCATCGCCGTCGTACTGGTCTTCTTCATTCGCATGTTTCTATTCGAACCATTCATTGTAGATGGTCCTTCTATGGAACCAAACTTCGAATCGGGCGAACGACTAATCGTAAACAAAATTTTATATTCGATCCGCGAGCCAAGGTTTGGCGAGGTTGTCGTGTTTGACGTGCCAGAGCAAGGTCGCAAGTTTATCAAAAGAGTGATCGGCGTATCCGGTGACAAAATTCGTGTCGAAGGCGACGATCTGTATATTAATGATGTAAAGGTCGAAGAGCCTTATATTGCCGAAGCGATCGAAGCGGCAAAGGCGGCGGGCGGCATGTATAATGGCAATGGTCCGCGTTATAATTTCCCTAATGATACTGTGACCGAGATGACGGTACCGGAGGGAGCGGTATTCGCCATGGGCGATCATCGGGACAACAGCACCGACAGCCGGATGATCGGATTTGTAAAGGATGACGAGATCGTCGGCCGAGCGGACGTTATCTTCTGGCCTCTGAACAAGCTGGAGTTCATCAAGCACAAATACTAGACTAAGGTAAGCGAAAGCAATCGAGGTGAAAGCATGGCGATTCAATGGTTCCCGGGTCATATGACCCGCGCCAAGCGGCAAATTCAAGAGAAGTTAAAACTGATCGATATCGCGATCGAACTGCTGGATGCGAGGGTCCCGCTATCAAGCCGGAACCCGATGGTCGACGATATTTTGCATGGGAAGCCGCGGCTGATCGTGTTAAATAAATCCGATCTTGCCGACCCGCGCACAACGGAGCAGTGGATGGATTATTTCGCGCATGAGGGACATCAGTGCGTCTCCGTTGATTCGCAAACGGGTACCCGTGTTAACGAGATCCCTGTCAAGGCCAAGGAGATTTTGCACGACAAGATCGCGCGTCAAATCGCCAAAGGAATCAATCCGCGCGCGCTGCGCGGACTGATCGTCGGCATCCCGAACGTCGGCAAGTCGACGCTTATTAACCGGCTGGCCGGACGCAATATTGCGGCGACCGGTGACAAGCCCGGCGTTACGAAGGGACAGCAATGGATTAAAGTCGGATCCGAGATGGAGCTGCTGGATACGCCGGGCATATTATGGCCGAAGTTCGAGGATCAGCTCGTCGGGTACAGGCTGGCGATGACGGGAGCGATCCGGGAGCAAATTCTTAACGTGGACGATATCGCTTATTTTGCGGTAAAGGAGCTCGCGGGACGATACTGGCCCATCATGGAAGAGAGGTATGGTCTCGAGAAACCGCCGGCTGATCTTGAAGACAATGAAGAGATCGTCCGCATAATGGAGGACATCGGCCGTAAACGGGGATGTCTCATGGGCGGCGGGAGAGTCGATCTCGAGAAGGCTTCCGGCATTATTTTGAGGGATCTCAGGGCGGGCAAGTTGGGAAGAATTACGCTGGAGGCTCCTTACGACGATATGCCGGTCAGAGAGCCCCGAACTTAAAGAGGTTGTTCAATAAGTCCGATGAAATGCAGATGCTTAAATGCCAGTCGGCCGTGTCGAGTGGGTGAAGCGGACTCGGCCGCTTGGCAAGGTGAAGAAAACGGGGGAGATGCGACATGCTGCAATATGAGCAACAGGCATGGGGCAGCGGCTTCTCGGCAATAGCCGGCGTAGACGAGGTCGGGCGAGGTTGTCTGTTCGGCGACGTGGTCGCGGGCGCGGTCATCCTGCCGCAAGGCCTCATCATCGACGGAGTCGACGATTCCAAAAAGCTTTCCGAGAAAAAGCGGGAGCAGCTGTATGATGTCATCGCAGAGCAAAGCATCGCATGGTCGGTGGCGCGCGTTGACGCGGCCTCCATCGATCGGCTGAACATCAAGCAGGCGTCCAGACTGGCGATGAAGCTTGCTGTGGAAACGTTGGCCGTGCCGGCCGATTATTTGCTGGTGGATGCCGAGATCGTGGATCTGTCGCTGCCGCAGGAGTCCATCGTTAAGGGCGACGCGAACAGTCAGTCCATTGCCGCGGCTTCGATTATGGCGAAAGTAACGAGGGATCGGCTTTGCTTATCGGAATGGGAAACGCTGTACCCGCAGTACGGAATTGCCATACATAAAGGTTATGCAACGAAGCTGCATCGCGAGAAGCTGCTCCAGTACGGCCCTTGCGAGCTGCATCGGCGGACGTTCCTGAAGAAGCTGCTGGGCGAGGATATTCTTCAGACGGCATTATAATCTATTTCATTCAAAACGCTTGAGAATCCCGGGCAGGGGTCGCTTTATCGGCCTTCGGGATTTCTCTGGCGTTATTTGCGTTCCGGGATAATGGGGGAAATTGAGGTTCCCCTTCAACCTTAGAAGGTTAACGCCGATATAAAGGTATCGAATAATGCGGGATGACCGGATGCGAATGACTTAAGGGGTGTTGCGAGTGAATATTAGCCAAATGATGAGAGGGTTGCTGGGAGAAGTGACGAGCGGCGAGACTCGTGCCATGGAGCTGAAAGTCGGCCAGGTCGTACGCGGCGTCGTTCTTCAGGCGCTAGACAATAACGAAGCCATCGTAGGCATTAACGGCGTGCAGGTGAGAGCGAAGCTGGAGATGGCGCTTCAGCCCGGCCAATCTGCAATGCTTCAGGTACAGCCTGAAACGAACGGTTCGCTCATATTGCTGAAAGCAGTCGATCTCAACACATCCGGCCTTCTTGACGATACGTTCAGAGAATATGCCAAGCTGCTTGGATTGCCGGATCAGAAATGGGCGTTGGCGTTGATTCGCGGTTTACGTCAAGAAGGGTTCGCATTCAACCGAACGACGGCCATGGCGTTCCAGCAAGCGGTCGCGGCTATGCCGAAGGGTGCGGATGCCGAGCAGTGGATGACGGCTGCCGCAACGGCTTTCAAGCGCGGCATGCCAATGACGGCGACGACCATATCTTCGCTTCAGCAGGTTATGTTCGGCAAGCCCGCTCACGAGCTGCTTGATCAATTGCAGCGCCAATTAACCGAGATGGGTGCAACTGCTTCCGGAGATGTACCGGAAACGGGCGCCGGAAGCGAGTCGAGGACGGCGGCATCCCGGGTTCTTGCGCTGCTGCAGCAAGGCGCGTCGCTCCTGGATGATGCGCTTTCGCCTCATGGCTCCACACCCTTCAATACTTCGGGGCGCCCTGCGGCGGATGGCGGGATGCTGCACGTCGACGGACGCAGCGCAGGCAAAGGAGCCGCGACCGCAGAGGGAGGCGCGAACGGCACTTCCGGAGCAGATGGCAGGACGGCGCAAGCGGATAGCGGAGCTGCGGCTGCTAGAGCGGCTCAAGGCTCGCAAAACAACTGGCTAGGGCAGTTGATGAAGTGGATGGGCGTTGATCACGAGCTGCAGCTGGCGAAGGCGGCCACGGACACGAATGGTCAAGCTTCGGCTGCACCTGGCTCAAAGAACCTGGCAGCGGGTGACGGAGATGCCAATGCCGTGTCGGCCAGAACAGGGCAAGCGTCTGGCGAAGCCGCAGCAGCGGGACGAAATGCGGTGACCGCACCCTCTGGGAGCGGTCACTCAACGACTGCGCAGCCAACGGCTCAAAATATGGCCGTTCCCCAGACGACAAATCAGTTGCAGCAAGCTATGACGCCACGATCGGGTGCAGAGACTCCGGAGGGAACGCAGGTGCCTGCTGGAGCTCAGGAAACTGCAGCTGCCGTCAGAGTTGACGGTCAAGGAGCTGCGGTTGCAGCTCGTATGACAGGCATTCTTGCGGCTGACGGTCCCATTGGCAATGATTTGAATGTCCCGGCGCAAGGCCAGACTTCAACTCCTCCGAGCGGGGGAGTAGGGACGGAGTCGCTTAAGAGCGCTCTCATGTTGTTGGCTGGCGGTGCCGATACGCCTCCGCATGTAAAGGAAACCGCGCAGCAGCTTATTGGGCAAATTACTGGCCAACAGCTGTTGCTAGCCCCTGAACGCAATAACTCCGTATTTACGCATGTGACGATGTTCATTCCGTTAAAGGATGCCAGCGGAGAACAGACAGCATCCGTTCAGATTCAGACGCGGCGCGGGCGTAGGGGAGAGCTGGATGCTGACAATTGCAGGCTTCTGTTCAATCTGTCTATGCGAACGCTGGGCGATACGCTTGTCGATGTACATATTACCGACAAGATTGTCAGTCTGCAGCTCTGGAACGATCATCCTGCGATTGCTCAGTTGACTGACGGCTCTCGAGAGACATTGACGGAGCGATTAAACGAGATGGGATATCAGCTGTTGTCGATACGCACGAAGCCGCTTGTGGGGAACGAATCCGATGGGAGCGAGCCAGGAACGGCTTCGGGTTCAGCCAAGGGCAGCAAGTCGGCGGCGCCGCCAAGCGAGGCGTGGCTCACCGCAGCGCGTTACAAAGGAGTCGATTACCGGGCATGAGCAAGGAGCAGAACGACTACATAAAACGTACGCCGCCCCGGAAAGCGGTAGCATTGAAATATGAGCCGGGAGATGGGCATGCTCCCGTGCTTGTCGCTAAGGGCACCGGCCAGATCGCGGACCGGATTCTGGAGAAGGCGAAGGAAAACGGGGTGCCCGTGCAAGAGGACGCTTCGCTTGTGGAAGTATTGTCCAAGCTGGACATTGATCAAGAAATTCCTCCGGAGCTATATACGCTGGTCGCGGAAATTTTAAGCTTCGTATACCAATCTGATCGAAGGGCGGGCGAATACCTTCATGACGACTGAACGACTGAGAGTAGGGAAGCTGGGAGAAGAGGAGGCGGAGCGCAGGCTCCGCCTCTCCGGCTGTGAAATACTCGCTCGCAACTGGCGCTGCAGGAGCGGGGAAATCGATATCGTTGCCAGAAGCGGCGATTGCATCGTATTTGTGGAAGTCAGAAGCCGCAGCAAGGCGAGCGGCTCCCGGTTCGGAACGGCAGCGGAATCCGTCGACTATCGCAAGCAGGCGAAAGTACGGCTCGTCGCTCAGATGTACCTGAGACAGAATCGAATGCTGGAAGCCCGCACCCGCTTCGACGTCATTTCAGTCACTTTAGGCGCTCATGACGTGATCGACGATTACCGTCATTATGAATCGGCGTTCTGATTAGGATGCCGAATTTACGTCTAAGCCATATCCAGGCGGCGATACTGAATAGCCTCCGCTACATGCATTTCTTCCACGCTTATAGAATCCTCTAAGTCCGCTATCGTGCGCGCCAGCTTCAGCAGCCGGTCATAAGCCCTCATGCTGATGCCGAGCGCCTGGAACGCATCCTCGAGCAGTCTCGCGGCTTGCGGTTTCAGCCTTGCCGCTTGCCTAAGACCCTTCCCCGATAATTCACTGTTGCAACTGACGCCATAGGCGGCATTGCGTTCTCTTTGCCGTACTCTCGCGGCAAGCACAAGCTTTCTTAACTCGGCAGTCGAAGTATGCGTCTTGTCTTGTGAGCGATCGAGCGATTGGGGTCTCGGAATTTCAAGCTGCAGATCGATCCTGTCGAGAAGCGGGCCGGACAGTTTGGCTCGGTAACGACTAATGGCGGCAGCGCTGCAGGTACATCTTTTGTCGCCATATTCGTGTCCGTGGTAGCCGCAAGGGCATGGATTATAGGAAGCGGCCAGTAGGATCGCTGCCGGGAAGCAGACGGTCGCTCGGGCTCTCGCGATCGAGACGACGCGGTCCTCCAGCGGCTGTCTGAGCAGCTCCAGAACGGAACGAGGGAATTCCGGCAGCTCGTCCAGGTACAAGACGCCTCGATGTGCGAGCGTCACCTCTCCCGGCTTGGGGATGGATCCTCCCCCGATCAGGCCGCCGGTCGAAATACTGTGGTGCGGGGAGCGGAAGGGAGGCGTCTTCATCAACCCGCCTGAATTCGCGAGAAGCTTGCCTGCCACACTGTAGATTTTGGTCACCTCCAGCGCGTCGGCTTCGTCGAGCGGAGGCAAAATGCCGGGCAAGCGCCGAATCATCATCGTTTTGCCGGTGCCTGGCGGACCGCAAAGCAGCAAGTTGTGATTGCCGGCTGCCGCGATCAGCATGGCGCGTTTCCCTTGGTGCTGCCCGACAATGTCCATGTAATCTTCGGGATCGGCTGCAGTCCTCCCTTGGTTATAACCCATGGATGGTCCTTGTGAAGGTGGCCCTCCGTCATTCCATGCCGGTCCTTCCCGCTCGAAAATTCGACGTTCCGTTCGTGCTTGGCTCAGCTTCTCCCATACCGCTTTGGCATGGGCCGAATCCTTAAGCTCGGACAGATGCGTCAAAGCGAACAGCTCCATACCGCTGATCCATTCCGCTTCCTCCCGGTTCTGCAGCGGCAGAAGCACACGCGTAATGCCGACGCGGCGAGCTTCTTCCAGCATGGCTAACACGCCGGTTACTGGACGTACGGCACCGTTAAGCGATAACTCGCCAATCAACAGCGTACCCGCGAACGGCGTTGCATCGAGCTGTCCGCTGGCGGTTAAGATGCCTGCCGCGATGGCGAGGTCGAAGGCCGTGCCTTCTTTGCGGAGATCTGCAGGGGCGAGATTAACGGTTATTCTCTCCATGGGGAATTGGAATCCGCTGTTCTTGATGGCCGCACGAACCCGCTCAACGGATTCCCGCACCGCTGGATCGGGCAAGCCAACGACGTTCACTTGCGGGAGCCCGTTGGCGATATCAACCTCTACCGATATGCCTTTGCCCTCCACGCCGAATACGCTGGAGCTATGAATCATGGTGAACACAAAAAAGCACCTCCCGAGGCTATGTTAATAAGCCGGCAACGGGGGTGCTTCCCTACGTTTGCAAAATGTTAAAAGATTATCGTTTTTAGCTATGCTTCTTTTTATCATAGCGGCTATGCGGGCGAGGTGTCAATGCATGGCCTGAAGGCAGATTATTTCCGCTGCATTGGGTCATACTAGTGGACGTGACAAATGTTTGATCTCTTTTTGAGATGATATCCATATCAAAAAGGCTTGCGCTTTCAACTGAGAAAAATGCTACAATGAAAAAGGTTTGTGTACATAGGACGTAATAGAGTCTGTGAAATGGAGGATTTCAACAATGAATATCCATGAGTATCAAGGCAAAGCTGTGTTGAAGCAATACGGGGTAGTCGTGCCTGAGGGCAAAGTGGCCTTCTCCGTAGACGAAGCCGTAGAAGCGGCGCAAGCGCTCGGTACGCCGGTCGTCGTCGTGAAAGCGCAAATTCACGCGGGTGGACGCGGCAAAGCGGGCGGCGTTAAGGTTGCCAAAAATTTGGACGAGGTTCGCGCTTACGCTGGCGAAATTCTGGGCAAGGTGCTCGTTACGCATCAGACAGGTCCAGAGGGCAAAGAAGTGAAACGCCTACTGATTGAGCAAGGCTGCGATATCAAGAAAGAATATTATATCGGGGTCGTACTTGACCGGGGCACAGGCCGCGTGACGATGATGGCTTCGGAAGAGGGCGGCACAGAGATCGAGGAAGTTGCGGAACATTCCCCGGAGAAAATCTTCAAGGAAGTTATCGACCCTGCCGTAGGCATGCAGCCGTTCCAGGCTCGCAAGCTGGCTTATGCAATCAACATCCCGACGGAGCTTGTAAACAAAGCAGTCAAGTTCATGATGGCTCTGTACACGGCATTCGTGGAGAAGGATTGCTCCATCGCCGAGATCAACCCGCTTGTCGTGACTGGCGACGGCAATGTTATGGCGCTTGACGCGAAGCTGAACTTCGACTCCAACGCGCTGTACCGCCACAAGGATATTCTGGAGCTGCGCGATCTGGACGAGGAAGACGTGAAGGAAATCGAGGCTTCCAAGTACGATCTGAGCTACATCGCGCTGGACGGCAACATCGGCTGTATGGTTAACGGCGCTGGTCTTGCAATGGCAACGATGGATATTATCAAATACTACGGCGGAGACCCTGCCAACTTCCTGGACGTAGGGGGCGGCGCTACCAAGGAGAAAGTAACGGAAGCGTTCAAGATCATCCTGTCCGACGAGAAGGTCAAAGGCATTTTCGTCAATATTTTCGGCGGCATCATGAAGTGCGACGTTATCGCGGAAGGCGTAATCGCGGCTGCGAGAGAGCTTGGTCTTGACCGTCCGCTTGTCGTGCGTCTGGAAGGCACGAACGTCGAGCTCGGCAAAAAGCTCCTAAACGAATCCGGCCTGAACATCGTGGCTGCGGATTCGATGTCCGACGGCGCTCAGAAGATTGTCGCTCTAGTGAAATAATGTTGCCAGCGGGCAGACATTAAAATAAAGGTTGAACAACCTCGATAAGAGTTTGAATTTCAATTAGGGGATGTGAGTGAAGTTGAGTATTTTGGTCAATAAGGATACAAAGGTCATCACACAAGGCATCACGGGCAAGACTGGCATGTTCCACGCCAAAGGCGCACTCGATTACGGTACGCAAATGGTCGGAGGCGTAACACCGGGCAAAGGCGGCTCGACGGTCGACATTACACTGGAGAACGGCTCTGTTGCAACATTGCCAGTGTTCAATACCGTGCTGGAGGCTAAGCAAGCTACTGGCGCAACGGCATCCGTTATTTACGTACCGCCTGCATTCGCTGCCGATTCCATTATGGAAGCTGTCGACGCAGAGATGGATCTCGTTATCTGCATCACGGAAGGCATTCCTGTCCTTGACATGGTTAACGTGAAACGCTACATGGAAGGCAGCAAAACGGTTCTCATCGGACCGAACTGTCCAGGCGTCATTACGCCGGGCGAATGCAAAATCGGCATCATGCCGGGATATATCCATACAGTAGGTCATGTAGGCGTTGTTTCCCGTTCCGGAACGCTGACTTACGAAGCTGTTCACCAGCTGACGACTCGCGGAATCGGCCAATCTTCCGCGGTTGGCATCGGCGGCGACCCTGTTAAGGGCTCCGAGTTTATCGACATCCTGAGCCGTTTCAACGATGACCCTGACACGTATGCGGTTATTATGATCGGCGAGATCGGCGGTACGGCAGAAGAAGAAGCGGCAGAGTGGATCAAAGCCAACATGACGAAGCCGGTCGTAGGCTTTATCGGCGGCGCAACGGCGCCTCCGGGCAAACGGATGGGACATGCAGGCGCCATTATTTCCGGTGGCAAAGGCACGGCTGCTGAGAAAATCGCAACGCTCGAAGCTTGCGGCATCAAAGTTGCTCCTACGCCTTCCGACATGGGCTCCACGCTTGTTAGCGTGCTGGAAGAGCAAGGTTTGCTGGAGAAATGCATTACGCGCAAGTAATGCCATTACTTCAATCGCGAGTTCATAAAGTTCGGTTCTCAGATGTCGAGTATGCTTCTTGGTTTACTTCGTAATGGGAAGCGGACTTTTTGAACAACCTCTAATAGCGACAAAATAAAGGTAAGCAACCTTTCTACCCTACCAAGGGAGGAGGTTGCTTTTTTTTTGTTTTACAGGAAATTATGCGGCATACCGACTGTGGATAATGACCTTCAGCTGTAAAAGGAAGTTAACTCTGATTAGCAGCCATAAGCAGGTGAACGAGCAACTGTAGGCGTTAAAAACGCCGATGGACCGTAAAGTAACTCTGATTAGCGTCCATAGTCGTTAGTAACGCTCCAAAAAGCAGGCGAACGAGCAGCTGTAGGCGTTAAAAACGCCGATGG
>NZ_MXQD01000083.1:0-25324 GCF_002165585.1 Paenibacillus sp. MY03
GCCGCTAATCGTCGGCGTTGTGTCGTTCAGGCTGGCTCCGTCAGTCGGACCCGTCAACACCGGCGCGGCCGGGGCTGTCGTATCGTTTATGTCAAAAAATAATGTCCGCTCCCATGCGTGAGCACCGACCGTATCCTCGACGGTTACAATCAGATGATAAGTTCCCGCCGGATATTGGACTTCGTCAAAGGCAACCGCCCATTCTGCAAGCGGCTGACTCAGGCCACTGGCATTCAAGGTGTACTCCTTTTCCGCCACCATGGCATCTTGTGCATTATTAAGCGCCAACCGTATCTTAAGCGGTTCTCCGATACTTCCGTCACGGACCGTCACATTCACCGCCAGCTCGTTGCCCGGCGCACTCGTTCCATAATCCGACTCCAACTGGGCGACCCGTACCTCCGGCGCAAAACGATTCAAGTAAGGCAGGCTCTCTCCATCCCGTATCCCCCAGATTGCCGAATTCCAGCCGTCATAGGTGTTCCAGTCCAGCATGTCGGATTCGCTAACGGCTCCGTCATAATCCGTTCCTCCTCCGACCGCGGCCAATGGCGGAACCGTAGCTTTCCAGTAGGAACCATTCAAATGTATGGTTGGAGGAGGGCTTGTCCTGTTACCTATCAATCCCCCTGCTCTGCCGATGTCGGCAGTCACGTTCCCGCTTGCATAGCTGTTGGTTAACGTAACTGAATCAAATGCCTGTCCTATCAGGCCGCCCGCGCCGGGGTAAGACCATGGAACACCGCCGTCCAGCAATGTCACATTGCCGGTTGCATAGCTGTTAATCGCTTGCATACCTGTTGCCCAACCGACCAACCCCCCGGCCATTTCTCCGCTCGTAAGAACATCACCGGTTGCGTAACTTTGTTCGATTACAGCTCCGCCTCCAGCTATGCCGGTCAAGCCGCCTGCATGCCTGAACGAACCTTCGATCTCTACATGCGCCTCGCTATTCGACATCCCATTTCTCATCTGCCCAACAATCCCTCCGGCGGTGTATCCAATGCCACTAATCGTGCCGCTGACGTAGATGCCTTCGGTCTTCGCGTGATCCGCTATAACTCCCGATAAACCGCCTACTTGAGAGGTCGGGTCAGTAGCGGTAATATCCACATTCTCCAACCGCACGTTTTTTATCCTTACCGGTGTAGGGAAAACGGGAGTCTGACCATTCACTGACCCAAACAAACCGAGGTCCCCTGCCGAGGAGTTGATAGTCATGCCCTTTATTGTATGAAAATCGCCATCAAAAGTCCCTGTGAATTGGGCAGCCTGTCCCCCGATCGGCTCCCAGTTGCCAAACGCGGACAAATCAATATCCGCTCCCAGCTTGTAACTCGCGGTCAAGTTCTCCCGGACGCCATCCAGATCCTCTGCCGTCAGAATGATATAGGGATTAGCCTCGCTGCCATCCCCTCTTCCATCGTAATCATAGGCCGCTTTCACTTTCTGCGTCCATAGACCGTTAACCGGCATCGCGGCAAGCAGAAACACCAACAATAAAGCCAGCTGCTTTCTCATCCTATACTCTCTCCATTCCGCTTCTATTAAAGTAATCCTGACCAAGTATAACAGAGAGACTTAAAAGAAATCTGAAAGCTCGTCGCGATAGACTCGATTACGGGGGAACAACCCTGTCCCTGCCCGCGTCATTCTTAACGCACAACAAAAAGCACCTCCACGGCTTCATTGGCTAAACATCTTCCAATGATTTGCTATTAGAGGTGCTTGAAACCGATGAACAAATCTACTAAAGGTGATTCAAAAAAACCAAAACGTCCAGTCTCACTCACTGCTAACGGACATAAAGAGGCTGTCGATTCATTGTGAGTAACGGAGCTGAAACGTTCTGCTTTCGCTAACGGACCTCAGAGCCTCTGTTTGCAGCATTTTCGCGATATTGAAAATCTAACGGACTCAGATCACGCTATTTGGTGCATTTCCGCCCATTCTATGCGGTTTTGACGGAAGTAAGGTCGTCTGTGTCCGTTACAAGTTGAACAGGCCCCATTGTTGCGAAATAGCGACTGTGGTGTCCGTTACGATCAGCCTTTGCTTAACTGCGCTGCCGTCCACAATGAATCGACAGCCTCATAAAAGACGTTATTCTTCGATTTTTAGGTTTTCGAAAATCTAACGGACTTTCCACGACCTTATTGGCATCATCATAGCGCATATTGGCTCCATTATGATTCAATAGTGTCATTTCTGTCCGCTAGATTTTGTTTTAGGCTAAAATCGGCCAAATAGCGTCGCTGGTGTCTGTTAGATTTTTCAATCTTTTGTTCACAAGTCTGGCAGTTTTAGAACAGCTTCACCGCCGCCAACCACTCCCCGGCGATCAACCCGTGGCCGGCCGCCGTCGGGTGGACGCCGTCCCAGAGCCAATATGCCGCGTCTGTTCGCGATGCGGCGCGGTCGAACGCGGCTTGCAGCGGTACGTGCACGGTTTCGAATTCGCCGCTTAATTGCCGGACGACTTCGCGATACTCGCTCAGCTTGCGTGACCAGCCTTCCCAGTTGTCAGCCAATGTGCCTGCCTCCAGAATAAACGGCTCGCACAACACAAGCTTCGTATCCGGCAGTACCTCCCTCGTCTCCTCAAGCAAATGCCTGTATGCCCGCTCGAACCGATCGGTCGCTCCGCTCGGCAGTCCATTTACGATACGCGAGGCGTCGTTGACGCCGATCAGGATGCTGAGGACATCCGGCTTTAGACTAATGGCGTCCTCGTTCCACCTGGCATACAAGTCCGACACACGATTTCCGCTGACGCCGCGATTGATGAAACAAGGACGCGCTTCCGCATGTTGATGCCCCAGCTTGCCGGCAATCAGATACGGATAGCTGTGCCCCGTAATATGATTAAGATCCTCGTTGCGCCCGCGTCCTCCATCCGTGATGGAGTCGCCTTGAAACAATACCGTTAAGCTTTCTCCCATATCGCTTTACCCCTTACCGGCGTTAAAGTAATTGCTCTTCTTTACTTAACCCTTAAAGGCGCCGGTCGTCAAGCAAAAAGGCTGAGAAACGATTTCCGTTTCCCAGCCTTTTTTATTCGTCGGCCTTTTTCGGCTTGATAGCGAACAAAGCGACCAGACAGCAGACGATTCCGATCGCCGCGAACATGTAGAACAGCCATCTTTCCTGTTTCATCAGCGTTGACGCAACTAACGGGCCCCCGGCCACTCCGATGAATCTCGCGCTGCTGTATAGGGAAGTAATGGTGCCTCGCTCTTTCTTCTCGATACCCTCCGTAATTAACGCATCCAGACTGGGCAGCGACATGCCGATGCCCATTCCCCCGAGAAATAGCAGAACGATCAGCCAAACAAGAGTGTCCGAGCGATGAAGCCCGCAGACGATCATCGTGGCGGACAAAACCGCCAGTCCGATGACCGTGAACCACTTCATGACGTTTTTTTTCTTGCCGATGATCTTTCCCGCCGCAAACGAAGACGAACATATGGCGAATAACGGAATGGCAAGCACAAGTCCCTTCTGAATATTCTTGATGCTGTATTCGTCTTCCAGCGTGTTGGAGAGATAATAGAGGAACCCGAACATGATAAACATGGCCATGCATCCGATCAGGAAAATAGCGTAAAGCCAGGGCCCGTTTCTGGCTAACGTCTCTTTGAGGCCGCGAAGAAATTCGCGGAATCCCGGGGCTTCGCTTTCTTGCTGCTTCGGCGTTTTCACCAGGATGGCGACCGCCGCCATGGACAGGATCGACAGGAACGGAATGACGGCCAGCGGAAGATACCACACGACCATCGCCAGGGCGGACCCCAGCACGGGACTGACCACCTTGCCGAATGTATTGGACGTTTCGATAATGCCAAGCGAATTGCTTACCTCATCATCGCTTTTGAACATATCGCCTACAATCGGCAAGACGATCGGGAAAGCTCCTGCCGCTCCGATCCCCTGAACGAATCTCCCCGCCAGAATCGTCCAATAAGCGCCGGTACTGAGCAACCAGGCCCCTAGCCCGGAGATCGCGCCGCCGATGGCCGTTATGGACAAGCCGATCAGGATGATCTTCTTCCTGCCATGCTTATCGGATAAGTATCCCGCAATGGGAATACACAGGATTGAGATAGCGGCGTATACCGTAATAATAAGGCTTGTTTGTATGCCGGTAATGGCCATTTTTTTCTGCATGAGCGGCAGTACGGGTATCAGCATCGAATTAGCCAATGTCATAATCAAAGGGATGCTCGCCAGTGCAGCCAAATCCCATTTTTTCTTCTCCATCGCGCGTCTGGTCCCCATTCGATATAAGGCTTACACCTCAATAATGACGGGCAAAATCATCGGACGTCTGCGCGTTCGCTCCAAGATGAGGCTGCCGCAGCTTTTGCGGATGACATGCTTCAGCACCGACCACTTGCGATTCTCGCCCGCCAGCAGCTCCGAAACGTCCGCGGTTACTCTCTGATTCAACTCAGCCAGCAACGCCTCTGATTCCTTGACGTGCACGAACCCCCGTGTAATAATCTCCGGTCTGGATAACAAGGTACCCTCATCGCTGCTGAGCGTCACCACGACAATCAAAATGCCATCCTCCGCCAAATGTTTGCGGTCCCGCAGGACGACGTTTCCGACATCGCCGATGCCCAGACCATCGATCAGCGTATTGCCCGCGGCCACCTTGCGGTTCTGCTCCGCACCATGCCGGGTAACGTCCAGCACGTCGCCATTGCGCATAAGGAATATGTCATTGCCATCCATGCCTACGGATTGAGCCAGCTCCTTATGCCGGGCCAACATCCGATACTCTCCGTGGATGGGCACAAAATAGGCTGGCTTCATTAAAGTAAGCATCAGCTTAAGCTCTTCCTGACTCCCATGACCGGAAACATGCATCCCCGTCGATGATCCGGAGCCATGAATCACGTAGGCGCCTCGCAGATACAATTGATCCAGAACGGCGGCTACGCTGCGTTCGTTGCCTGGAATGGGCGATGACGCGAAGATGACCGTGTCCTCGGGCAGCAGATCCATTTGAGCGTAATTACCGTTGGCTAGGCGCGATAGTGCCGCCATGGGTTCCCCTTGACTTCCCGTGCACAAAATGGCAACCTTGTCCCTTGGGAGCTCGCTCGCATCCTTAACATCGATAAGCATGCCCTCGGGCATCGTCAAATAACCATAATCCAGAGCGACGTTCACGACGTTAACCATACTTCGTCCCATCAAAGCAAGCTTGCGCTCCGTACGGATCGCCGCGTCGACCACCTGCTGCAGGCGACTCACGTTTGAGGCGAACGTCGACAGGAATACGCGATGTCTGGCCTTCTGGAACGCCTCCAGGATCTTGTCTCCGACCAAGCTCTCGGAAGGCGTGAACCCCGGTCGCTCCGCATTCGTGCTCTCCGATAGAAGTACAAGAACTCCTTCTTGGCCAATTCGGGCCATTTTATGAATCTCGGGATATTGCCCATTCGCCGGAGACAGATCGAACTTGAAGTCCCCCGTATGGACGACCCGGCCGGCCGGCGTATCGAGCACAATGCCAAGGCAATCGGGGATGCTGTGGTTGGTTCGGAAGAAGCTTAGTTTCAACTTGCCTAGCGCTAGCACGGAAGCTGCCGTTATTTCGTGAAGTTCGGTTTTCTTCAGGCGATGCTCCTTCAACTTCAATTCGATCAGGCCAAGCGTGAGACGGGTCGCATACACCGGGACGCGAAGCTGCTTGAGAAAATATGGGACGCCGCCGATATGATCTTCATGTCCGTGCGTAATGACGAGGGCCCTTACTTTATCTTTGTTTTGCAGCAGGTAGCCGATATCCGGGGTTATCAAATCAATGCCGAGCAGGCTTTCATCCGGGAATTTCGAGCCACAGTCGATGACCACAAGATCGTCGCCGTATTCGACGACGTACATGTTTTTGCCGATTTCGAATACGCCCCCGAGCGCAAAGATCGAAAGACGGCCGTTCACGTTATTTTCAGCAGGGTTTGCTTCCATCGAGAACCTCCGGGTTTACATTAATGCGACTATTATGCGTCTTTCAGGCACTCGGTTATACACTCATCGCATAAAGAAAAGCCCTGCCGAGCTGCTTGCAGATAATATATCGTTGGCATTCAAAAAACGAGTGGCGCTTCATCGCGGTTATTTATTTCAATTGTTGATAAATCCGAGGTGAAGCAGTAACCGTTTGACAAGAACGGCAGCTTGCGCACGCGTCGCCGATTCATGGGGAGCAAATCGATGCTCCGAGATTCCGCTCATCAAGCCGGCATTGATCATCGTCTCGACCCCGGTCCGCGCCCAGACGCTGACCTCGGCACGATCATTGAACGGCGCCAGTCCCGTTGTCCCGCTCCTTTGTGTTGCTTCTGCAGGGCTTTGGCCGCTTCGCACAAACTTAAGGGCACGATCGGTCATTACGGCGATTTGCTCCCGGGTAACCGCCGCATGGGGTTCGAACCGGCTTTCCGAGACGCCATCGACCAAGCCGGCTTTGTAAGCGGCGTGAACGTATCCGTAGAACCAGTCCTGCTGCCGAAGGTCGGTAAATCGCGAGTTGGCGGGAACTGCCTCTTCCAGCCCGAGAGAACGGATAAGCAACGCGGCGAATTCCGCTCTGGTCAATCTGCCGTCAGGGGCAAATTGCTGCTCATTGCGGCCTTTTACGACCAGCTTGGATGCCATCAACTCGATGTCCCCCTTCGCCCAATGCCCCGCGGTATCCGCAAAATGAGCTTTCTTCTCCACCACGGTATAAATGCTGTTGCCCGGACGCATCAGCTTTGCCATGAATAGGCCGTCCCGCCTCTCGAACACGGTAGGGACGAAGTAGCTCTCTCCGGTCAGGGGATCCAGGCGAACGCCTGATAGTTCAGCTGGATTGACCGCGCCGTCAACCGGAATCATCCTCGCGACATAGATGTTCCCGAAATCATTTAATTCCTCTTTGACGTCACCGGAGTGCGCGGCAACCGTGAATTCGACCGGGACGGATAACGGCCGCAAGCCGGCATCATTAAATGTTTGGTTGATGCGGGCCGCGTCGCGACCCTCAAGCCGATGGATAGAGATGGAGATATACATCGACTTTTCCCCGTCTCCAATCTGCCTTGCCGCAATGTCCGACCAGTCGATGGCCGCCAGCGGCAATTTATAGCTAATATCGCCGGATTGAATGAGCACATCGGCTCCCTGGATCGACGCTGCGGCGGCAGCCAAAACGCCGGCCGGCAGTTCGACCCTCACGTGGGATTCCTCCTGCGGGCTCTGAATGATAATCGAGCGCTTGTCGACCGCATACTCTTTTAAACGTTCGAACGCATCCGCAACCTGATCTGCTTCAAAGACGAACCTGGTCACTCGCGATCCGTCCGATGCCGTTTCTGTCGTCGCCGAAGCGGCAGAAGGATTCAGCCTTATCCCTTCAGGGTCGGCTGGAACAACGGGTCGAGGGACGATCACACCTTCCGTCTCCCGAATAATATCCGCTTCCACCAGCTTCCAGCTGTAGTAATAGCTTGGATTTTTCGATGAAGCGAGCCCCTTCGTGAATTCATAATAACTTTCGCGATCGAGCATGTCCCCATCGTTAATAGCCGCGTTAAAACCAAATACGTAGCCGGTTTCAAGAACCATCGGCGTCAATTCGGACTTCGGTATCCGAATGGTATACAACGTCAGCTTCCGCCCTTCGTCCCTAGTGATGTTGGACCAATCTCCGGGCCTCGGTCCCGCCGTTTTCCCTCCGGCCGCGCTGAATGCGAACGTTTCCTCCAGCGTGCCGGTCAGCGCAAAGGCATATTCGTACATATCGGCATTGTATGTCGTCGTTTTTTGATTTTTAGTATCAAAGGCAAGCTGCACGCTGTCTCCGTTCCAAATAGAAGCGCCGTGCATGTTGTTGCTCATGTAGTCGTCGTATACCTTTGCCATCACGTAAAAGGCGTCATCATCCCACAATGCATACATTTTGGCGCTCGCATTGCCGTTTTGCCATTGCGCTTCCGAAGCCGGGTTCTCGGGTTGATTCAGGTACAAGGGGTATGCATCCTGCCATGCCTGCAATCCGGGGTCCCTATCTTCGATGTCGACCGGCTGGCTCGCCTTCGCGGTTACGATGAAGGAAAGCAACGATTCTTTGCTTACCAACGCTTCTCCATCCTCATCTCGGATAGACATGCGAAAGGCATACTCGTTGAAAGGCTTGCGCGCGAACTGTTCGACAGGGAAAGAAACCACTTGCTCCTCACCCGCCGCCAGCGTTACTTGGATGCTTTCCGTTTGCAGCCTCCAGCCCTCCGGAGCCTCTAGGGCAACAACCCCCGTTACGGGCGAGGCAAACAGGTTGGTGACCTTTACATCGATCGTTTCCAGCCCGGATAGCGTACTGGCCGATGGAAGCAGCTCGAGATCGAATTTGCTTTTGACCGTTGCGGGAAGCAATTGCGTCTGAAGCACCTGACCGTTCTGCACAATTTCGATTTTGAACGTATAGGAGCCAGCCTTCAAATCTAAAGTATCCTCGAGCCCCAGCGTCAATTCCTTCCGTTCTCCGCCGGCAAGCACCAGCTCCCGCTCTTCTCCCAGGCTCTTGCCGTTTCCGTCGACTATGCGGATCTGACCCGCTATGGGAGCCGAATCGCTGCTTACGGTAACCTTGAATTCGGCTTGATCCCCTTCGTGCATGGTGACGGAGGAAGGGGCGACATGGATGAACAAGTCCGTACGGTTTACGGCTTCGAACGCGGCCAGCTTCTCCGACCATTGCAACAACAGCGTGGAGGCCTTGTCCCAAGCGATTGCCGGGCCGACTCGCCCGCCGGCCTTGTAGGAGACCGCCAGCCCGTTCCGCTTTTTGGCGTGCCGGAGCACTTCCTCGGCAAACGGCAACGAACCGCCGCCGCTCAGACGGACCTTATCCTGAATTTGCGCCGACACGTCGCTTAAATCCGCAATGGATGCAAGTTCCGCAGGCATCGCTTGCGAATCGGCGCTTGCCGACAGCAATCTCTCCCAGGCTTCGCCTGCGCGGTAGAGTTCATACAGGATGGACATCACGGACTCATTGTTCAGTGTCCCTGATCCCATCTGTTCGATCAGGAGGTTTCCCTGACGATAATGCTCTGTTAACAGGCTTGCAACGACAGTGGATGAAGGCATGGCCGACTGGCCGTTTAGTTGCTCGGCGTACAATTTCAGCTCTGCAATAGCCGGACGAATATCGGCAACCGCCGGAGCTCCGAGCTCCGCTTCCGCCGCGGCAAGCCAGTTCTCGTAATCCTTCGCCAACCGGGAGGAGACTGCTTTAAGCAGCCATTCGTCGCTCAAGCCTTCCACATAAACCGGATTTTCTCCGACGGATATGTTGGATTGCGCGCCCGCCGGGTTGCCGTCCATATCCGTCACTTTTACGGTTTCGCCGCCGAAGTCGTATGTTTTCTCCCCATCGTTCGACCACATCAGCAGGATCGGCTTTCCATCCCGCAAATAAGCGTACGCTTTCAGGTCCGCGCCGAGATCCATCTCCCCTATGAACTGCGCGGCCGCAAGCGTTCTGTTGAATTGATTCAAAGCGATCAAGGATCGTTTCGCCGAATAATCGGCATGCGTTATCCCGTAATTATGCTCATTGGACAACGGATCTTCGCCATCGTTGCGCCAATCGTAAATCGAACTGACCTTCAGGCCGCGATCCGCGCTGATGGCGTAATGCTTGATGAGGTAACGCGCCTGAAGCTCCTCGCTTACGCCCTGGATGTTATTGGCCGTATGCCAGTTTACCTCTGTGACGTATAAATCCTTCCACGCGCCAAAAGGCTTGAGCGTATCCGCATAATTTTGCAGCTTCGACTCGTATTGGGTATCGGGATCATTAGGCCAGCTGTACGGATGAAACGAGATGGCGTCAATATACGGGAATACGCCATTCTCCAGCATATCGTTCAGATACGTGTATCCCTGCTGATTGGCTACCGATCCGGCAATGATGACCGCATCCGGATTTCCTAGACGAATGGCCTCGGCGACTCTCTTGACCATCGCGGCGTAATCCGTTGCGTTCGGCTCCGGCATCCAGAAGCCTTTCAGGTTAGGCTCGTTCCAAATTTCAAAGGTATCGACTTTTCCTTTGTAATGCCGCGCCGTTTCATAGGCGTAATTGGCGATGCCATCCAGCTCTTTCATCGATCTGGGACCGTATTTATAGGAGTTCGTCACTCCGTCCAGTCCGCTGTAGTAGGTTAAGTTGCCATTGATCACTCCGATAATTTGAATGCCTCTGTCCGACAATTCATTCACCCAGCCGTCATGCCGCTCAAAATCGAGAACGCCGGGCGTTTTCTCCACTTTATTCCACTGCAGCTCGTCGCGCACTGTCCGAAATCCGGCTCTATCCATAAGCCCGGCTTCATTCAAGCCGGTCCGGTTTTCCAATGCAAAGTGGGTGGATATGCCGGCAATCGATTCGCTGTCGCCAAACTGCGGTTGATAAGTCGGCATAACCGAGAAGGCTTGCTCCAATACTTTGACGCTTCGCTGCCCTTCTTTGATTTCTACCCGCAGCTGATGAAGGCCGTTCTTCAAGCCCGGAAGAGGGATGTTCGACAGGTTTTCTCCGCCGGGAGCTGCTATTACCTCGACCGGCTCAAACATTTGAGGATCGGTAGGCACGGATGGAAACACCGTATATGTCTTTTCCGTGGATGCGTTATGATGGATGGAGAGACCGATTTGCACTTCCTCCGGGTCGAAAATATAACCCAGCTGTTGAAATGTCAATTGGACGGATTCAGAGTACGCGGCGATCTCGACATCATCCACATACAGCGAACCGGCCGTTCCGCCCTCCAATCGGACAAACAGCTTCAAAAATGCGGCGCGGCTGTCCACCAAACCAAGCGATGCGTCGATTCGGCTCCAGTCCATCGTCTCCGTATCCGTAACGTAGATGGATTTCACATCGCCGATCGGAGCGCCATAACCATCCAGCTCGACAACCTCGATATGCCCGGCGTTTGCCTTCGAAAGCCCGCCCGTCTTGATCCATGCGGTCAATTCGGCCGGTTCGCTTGGATCAACCCTAACAATCGTCGACATATATGCTTCGGCTGCCCCGCCTTCGATTCGCGCTGACTGCGCGCCGGTATGGGGCAGCGACGTGTCGATGGAAACCGCGGCGCTGCGGTCGAGCCACAGCCCTTGTTCGAACCCGCCGTTTCCGGCAAGCTCGCCAGGCACCAGCATCTTTACTTGATCCAGGTAAAGGCTTCCGCCCGCTGCGCCCGCATTCAACCTTTCTTTGGGGATGACAATCGAAAGCTTCTCGATCGCGCCCAAAGCCCCGTCATTCGCCACGGCTGCTTCATGCCAAATACCGTCGGCATCAAGCTCTACCGTATATCGTTCCGTTCGGCCCAACGTGTCCGATAATTCCAGGAAGACGCCGTTCATATCGACGGTTCGGAATGAAATCCGCAGCTCATTGATATGGATTGGCATCGGCAGCGTTCTGTCCAATCGGACCTCGGCGCCTCCGTCCGAGAAATCGGCGTCCCATCTGGCAGCGTAGGCCCCTTCGAAAGGCGAACTGCCGTCTTGAACGAGCGCCGCTTGCAGCGCACTTGCCGTCCAACCGTCGATCCCTCGCTCGAAATCGCTTACAATAATGGATTGAGGCAATTGATATCCGATTTTAACCAATTCCTCGTCCGAATATTGAGCCGTTCCCCATCCTTGCAGTTGTCCGGGGACGTACCGGCTTAGAATGGTTTGTTTGACTTGCTCGCCCATCGTGTCCGCGCGGAGCTTCACTTTTGCAAAAAAATCCGCATTAAGAAAAAACACCGGTTTGACAAAGGCATTGGCATAGCTTGCAGCCAACTCATGCGTTTGGCCAAGCGCTGCATCATCCGTCCTGACGCGGAGCATCAGGCTTGCGGAGGTGGCCGATAGTCCCCTTGCAGTTCGCAGCCACCAGCCTTCGGACGAGCTTCCGACTCCGTCGCGAACGCCAAACTTGGAGGCATACTGAATGTATTCCGTCTGGGACAAAAGGGCAATTCCGGCCGTCGTCGTATAATCAGCGGGGCAAATGCTGTCCGAGCGGCAGCCTTCCGTTTCCCAGACATGGTTTCTGTCGATAAACTCGACAATGCCCGCTGGAAGGCTTCTTCCGCCGTTGCCATTCTGCATGAAATCATGGTTCAACCAATAGGCGATATTATTGGGGTCGTCCACATCGAATTTCGTTGTACGGTCCGGGTCGAACGCTCTTGCTCCGTACGCCTCCTTCGTCATGATAAAAAAGGCCGAATCGTCGTCCTGCCGGTTGTCCAACAAAATAAAGGTTCCATCTGCCCCTTCGACTTGAAAGGTGTTTTCCTGCGGCGTTGAGATCTGCCATCCGGCCGGCGGCGTTCCTAGCCGGTTAACCGCGGCCAAAGCTCCGGTAACGTTCAACCCGAACAGAATCGCTACTAGCAGCAGCGCAGAAATTGTTTTTTTCTTCAAGGCTTGTCGCTCCTTTTTTTGTTAACGATTCGCTAACGAATAATTTCCACCATGCGGATGTATTCTACGCTGCCGTCATAATTATTGCCGATACGAAGATCCGCGGAGTAATTCTGCAGATTCGAGAAATTCGCATTCGTAACGGCAAACTGCGCGGTTTTCCAGGTATTGGTGCCCGTCTTTGCGATGTACACATTTTGATAATTGCTTCCTGTCGAATTGTATTGAATCCGGATTGAATCCGTGCCTTCATCAAAATATTGAACGCCTATCGTCAGATTCGTGTTACCTGCTCGAGCAAATGCATCGGAAACGCGGAAGTAAGCGTATTTGGTATTGCCGCCGATCCTGCGCGCGGTTAGCCCCCCGACGGTTTCCACTGTTGTGTAGCTTTCCATTGCCGGGTCGGTCGATAAGACTTGCTCCATCAGCTTTTGCTTGTTTTCCGTCTGAAGAATCGCTCTGGCGGCATTGTCTTCCTTGCGGACCGTCACGCTTTTTACCGTTAAGTCGCCCAGCTCGGCCCAGATGCGGAAATCGGAGCCTGCATTTTGCGAGTTGGAGAACTTGGCGTCGGTCAGCGCGAAGCTTTGCGTGATCCATGTTTGACTGTTTGACTTAGTGACCGTACCTGCGTTCTTGTACGCATTGCTCTGCGCATCATAATGAAGCCGCCACCTGCCCGTTCCGTCATCCAGATAAGTGACGTCTATATAAACAAGCGGATCCAGGCCTTCATTCGTTTGATAAAGCCAATTGTCGTTTATTTTAAAATACATGTATTGGTCTTCGGTTACCTTCATATTGCCGCTAACCGGCGTAATGCCGCTGTCATGAGGACTGTCGTTTACATAAAGGGTTAACGCGTTCTCTGTCTGATCGCCAAAAAAAGATTGTGCCCCATTGGCGGCCTGATAATAGTAAAGCGCTTTCAACGGATTGAGGCCAGCATCGGCCAGTCCGAAATTTTCCTCTACCGCGCCGGTTGTACCCGTTCGCCGGTAGTTGTACCAGAATATCCGTTTAATATTGCTGAATTGCTTATGCAGTAAATACGTTTCGTCGACAAAATTGGCTTTCGGGCTTTCCTTGTCTCCGCTGTTCCGATAGCCGGTCTCGGTAACCCAGATGTCTTTGCCGGAAAGACCGTGTTTGTTTAATACATCCATCATGCCGTTATACTTGGCGATCAGATTGGCCGACGAGCCATAGGCATGGTAATTGACGACATCCATATAATCTCCCGCCCCGTTTGCCAGCAGCGAGTCGAAAAACGTATTTAACCCGTAGGAGTCCTGGGTCCCATCGTTCAAGGCAAGGCCTGCCATCAACACGCGATTACCGGGATCCACATTCTTCAGCTGAATATAGGCTTTCTCCAGCAGCGTTTTGTAATCGGCAACCGAATCCTTCCAGAATCCCCAATGATCCGGCTCGTTCCATACCTCCCAATCCGTCACCTTTCCCTGATAGCGGGTTGCGATAAACTGCACGTAGTCCTCCCAATCGGACCAATTGGCCGGTTTATACCGGGTACGGTCGGGGAAAGGAGCCGTCGGATTGGAGGAAGCCCATGAAGGAGTGAATCCTAATATAAACAAAATCTTGATGTCCTTGGCATGTAACTGGTCGACGATGTCATCAAGCCTGTCGAGAAAGGTTGAATTATACACCCCCTTAGCCGTTTCGATCGCGTTCCAGTCCGGAGAAATGCGAATCCACTTGGTCTGCGTCGCTTCTATTTGATCGATTAAGTCCGAATAATCGGTATACCGGTGCGGATGCTCTACAATACCGAAATAATCGCTGTCGACTGCAGCAACCGGCTGAACCGCGGAGAACGCGAGAATCAGACTCAGGAACAGAATCCATACCCATTTCTTTGCTTGCATGTACAGTCCTCCCGTCAACGTTATTTTTGAAACTTCCAGCTATGTGGTGGAAATTCCGCTTCAGCTCTGGCCTTAGGGCCAGAGCCTGATGCGGTTCGGGGCGTCTTCAATGGTCGCTCCAAACTTATTTGTTCTTGTACGCCTCGTTCATCTCCGCGGTCGCTTTTTGCAGCTGCGGGTCTGTTTTGAGCTTGTCTACGAATTCGTCCCAAGCGGAAAGCGGCTCTTTGTTCATAATGATTTGGACTTTTAAATCCTGGATTTTCTTCTCCAGATCCGGGCCGATAACCATATAGGTTTCGGAAATCAAACCGTGGGAAGGATTCGATACGCTGACCTTCTCCCTCTCGTCGATCACTTCCTTGTTGCGGTCGTACAGATCCTTGGGAATCCCGGCAAGGAAAGCGTTGCTGTATTTGTTATAAGTGGAAAACAGGTTGGCCAGGTTGTTCAGGATGGGACTAATGTTATCGGTTTTCGCCTGCTCCGTGGCCATGATATAGCTGTCGTCTCCATCTAAAACCTTGTAGTGAACGTCCTTCAGACCGTAGCTCGCCAAGTCTCCGACCTCCGGCGTCAGCCCTTTGTCCAGAACCGCCAAAATCTTCTTCATCTTCTCTTCCGGAACCTTCTTCGGAATCGCGTAAGAGCCGAAGTAACCGATGTCCTTCTGCGCGTATTTTCCCAGCGGCCCGGTTATGTACGGCACCGGATAAATATCCCCCTCGGGTTCGATCTTCCGGAGCGCTTCCGTAAACAGCCATTGCGGCTTGATCGAGGAGCCGAGCATGCCCGCTTTATTGCCCATGAATGCATCGCGGGCCTGGGAATTCTTCATCACGGCGAAGTCCGCCGGAATGACCTTCTCTTCATAGGCTTTCTTCATAAACTCCAACGCGCTTTTGATTCCCGGGTCGAAGACGGCCGGCGAAAGCTCGCCGTCCTTAAGCAGGAATCCCGTAGTGGAAGGACTGCGGGTAAAGGCTTGCTCGATCCATGCATACGAACCCATGGTGTTAGGAGATACATCCCCTGCTATGCCGTAAGTATCCGCTTTGCCGTTGCCGTCCGGATCCTTCTCCGTAAACGCTTTGGCTGCCTCGTAAAACTCGTCGATTGTCTCCGGCACCGGCAAACCGAGCTTGTCCAGCCAATCCTTCCGGAGCAGCGGCATCGAACCGCCGCCTTCCAGCGGACGCGGACGGGGCACGACGTAATTTTTGCCTTGAATCTTGGAGTTGTCCCAGATCGTCTGAGGCAGCGCGGACAAATTCGGAAAATCCTTAATATAGGGAGTCAAATCCCAGAACGCTCCATCGAACGCCGCTTGTACGAATAAGGAATCAAACACGTTCTCAATATACATCATTTCGGGAATATCTCCGGAGGAGATCGTGATTTTGGTCTTCTCCGCCAGTGTATTGACCGGCACCCAAGTAATGTTCAAATCCGTATTCGTCCGTTTCTCCAGTTCCTTTAGCAGCGGATTGTCTTTGGCTACAGCCTCGGCGGCATTTTGTCTGGCGAATACGATAATCGGCAGCGGACCCTCCTGTTCGACAGGCTTGGTGGTATTGGAGACATCATTCGTCTCTTCGTTTCCGCCGCAAGCGGCAAGCAGAACGCTGCCCGCCAGAATGACCGAAGTTAATGCGATTAACTGTTGTTTACCTTTCAATAGAAACGCCTCCCCTTGTTTATTGCCATCTTTGTATACCGTTTCTCATCTTGTGCTACACTGCCATCGCTTATCCTTTAATCGAGCCGACCATCACCCCCTTGGCGAAGTGCTTCTGCAGCAAAGGATAAACTAATAGAATCGGCAAGGTCGCGATAATAACCGCGGCCATCTTCAGCGTTTCCGTCGGTATTTGGATTTCCGAATTCAGCTGATTCACAATCTCGCCGGACGCCGTGCTGGACGATTCGATAAGCAGCATCTTAAGCACGACCTGAAGAGGCTGCAGCTCCGGCTTGTTAATATACAGAACCGCCGAGAAGAACGTATTCCAATATCCGACGGCGAAAAACAAGCCGAAGGCGGCCATTGCCGGCAGGGACAAGGGCAGAATGATTCTGGCAAATACGCCAAAATCGCTGGCCCCGTCCATTTTCCCGGCCTCCTCCAATTCGTCGGGCATGCTCTCGAAAAAGCCCTTAAGTAAAATCATATACCAGCCGCTGGACAATACGGGCAAAATCAATGCCCAGATGTTATTCACCAAGCCTAACGAACGGACGACCAGGTAGTTAGGAATAATGCCGGGATGGAACAAGGTCGTCATCAGAATGAGAATTAAAAAGACTCGCCGTCCGAAAAGCCTCTTCCTCGAGAAAGCATACGCTGCGGCCGCCGTAATCAACAGGCTGAGCGCCGTTCCGACCGTTGCCAGAAAGGCGCTGATCAGCGTGGCATCCGTGAATACACTGTTCGAGAGCAAGTATCTGTAGGAGCTTAGCGTCCAATGCTCGGGCCAGAGTACGAACCCTTTCTCCAGAAATTCAATGGGCGATGTAAACGATGCGACGAATACATAGTAGAACGGGAAAAGCATGATCAGCGATACCGCCACCAGCACAATGACGACAAGCGCATCAAACCATCTATCTTCTTTATATCTCACGGGAATCTCCCTCCTTTTAGTAAATGCCGTCGTCTCCGATTTTTTTGGCCAAATAGTTGGACCCGACGACCAGGATCAGTCCGACGACGGACTTGAACAAGCCGATTGCGGTGCTATAGCTGAATTGCCCCTGCTCGATCCCGCTCCGGTAGACGTACGTATCGAATACGTCCGCCACATCGGCAACGGCGCCATTCATCATCAGATAAACCTGTTCGAAGCCGACGTCCATCATATGGCCGATTCTCAGAATCAGCAGGATGACGATGACATTGCGGATGGCCGGAAGCGTTACGTGCCACATCTGGCGGAGTCTGCCTGCACCGTCCATCCTCGACGCTTCATATAGCTGGGGATCGACTGATGCGATCGCCGCCAGAAAAATGACCGTTCCCCAGCCCGCTTCCTTCCAAATGGATTGCAGCGTCAGCATCAGCCAGAAAAAATCCGGATTGGTCAAAAATTCGACGCGGGAAAACCCGAAAGCTTCGAGCATCTTGTTGACCAGTCCCTCCGAATATCCCAGCATCAGGAACGTCAAACCCGCGATAATAACCCAGGATAAAAAATGAGGCAAATAGATGATCGATTGCACGGATTTCTTGAACCATTCAACCCGCACCTCGTTCAACATCAGTGACAGGATGATCGGAAGCGGAAAGAACAGCGTTAAGCTAAGCACGTTAATCGCAAGCGTATTGCGCAGCAGTATCCAAAAATCGTTATGGGAAAAGAACCGTTTGAAATGATCCAGTCCCACCCATTCGCTTTCCATAAACCCGAGAAACGGCGAATATTTTTGGAACGCGATCAGGACTCCCCACATGGGGACGTATTTGAATAACAGAAAAAATAATATCGCAGGTAGAGCAAGCAGATACAGCTGCTTGTCCCTGCTCAGGGAGCGCCAAACGTTGGAAGCCCGGCGTTTCTTATCTAGAGAGGAAGAACTCTCCTCCAACTCCATTACTCCTGCGTCTGCGTTTCTCATGGACCTCACCAGCCTTTAGCATCTTAATTGACGTTATGCCCGAATCATATCCCGAACGGATTATCACGCCTACTGGATATTTGCAAAAAGCGGTGTGGACATCCATGAATACGCCTTTTTTCAACAAAGTGCAATAGCGATTTTATAGGGTTCGGCTTATAATTGATCTACTAGATCGACCGAAATTACAGATCCGGGGGTACATCTATGTGGAAAAGCTCCTTTTTCCGTAAAAGCCTGCTATTGATCATTGCCCTCACTACGCTGCCCACTGCCCTGGCGGGACTGTTCATCCATGCATTCGGCACGTTTCATATCGAGCGGGAGCTGAACCGTTCGCATCAAACGGCCATGAACAGCGTCATCGAACGGATCGACGGCCAATTAAACCATCTGGAGATGGTCGCTATGCTGTGGGCGTATAACAGCTCCTTCAGCTCGCCGCTTCAGCAGCTCGATATCTATCAGGATCCTAAGATGGTTCAGGAGTTATATAAAAGCCTTACCATTATCAAATCCTCCGACCCGCTTATCGAGGAAGCCTATGTATTTCTGGAAAAGGACGACGCCGTAATCTCCGACACATTCGGCATCGAACGGCCGGCGGAGACGACATTGGCCGCTTACCGGCAGCTGCTTCACACGCCATACAATATATTCTGGAGCGATTCGCTGCCTCCCGGCAATCTGAAGAACGCCTCCCCCTATTCACTCGTTGTTCGTCTTGCGAAAGGAACGGTGAAGTCGAATATCGTCATGGTGTTCCGGATCAAAGCCGATCTGCTGCACAAAATCATTGCGGATGCCGAGCCTGATGCCCGCGGCGCTACTCTCCTGCTTAAGGAAGACGCGCAGATTATCTCTGCCGGCAGAAACCCGGCAGACAAGCCCAGTCCTGTCGACCTCGGCATCCGGGATATGATCAGGAATTCGAATACTCCCCACGATTCGTTCGTTACCACGGAGAACGGGAAGCGGTATTCCGTCTCTTACAGAGAAATTAAGCGCATTCAAGAAAGATGGATCGTCGCTACCGCAACACCGCTGGCCAACGTTACCAAGCCGGTCATCCTTATTTCACGATATATTCTGGGTATCAGTTTAGCCATGCTTCTGATCGGATTATGGTTATCCTGGATGGCCTCCAGAAGGATGTATACACCGATCCAGCAGCTGGTTCACGTATTCTCGTCAGACAAAAAATCCGATGATACGGTCAATGAATTCGAACTCATCGTGGACCAGTGGACGCATGTCCTGCTGGAAAGAAAAAAACTGCAGCAGCGGCTGCAGTCCCAGTTGCCTACGCTCAGAGAAGGCTTCATTCTTCAGCTTGCCCAAGGGCATCTGTATGCTCTCAAGAACGAGGAAATCGTAGAAAGACTGGAAAAGTACGGATGTCAGGCTAGGGATAAAAAATGGCTGCTGCTGGTCATCGGACTGCACGGCTTGGCCGCCGTCGGCTCCAAGTTCTCTCAAGAGGACGAGCAGTTGGCCACCTTTGCAGCCGCTAACATTGCCAAGGAGTTCATGCAAGGCTGGCCCGAAGGAATCGATGTGATCAATTTCCAAAATCTGAATGTCGGCATTCTTCTTCCGGCACGGGCCGCTCAATCCGTGCACGAGCAGAAGGCCGAATTGTTCCGGATGGCCGAGGAGCTGGCGGCGACCATGCATCATTTCCTTCGCGTCAAAGTCACGATCGGAATCAGCAAGGTCGTCCAGACCGCTGGGGAAATTCCCGATGCGATGGAAGAAACGCTTCAGGCTTTAAAGCACAGGCAGGCGCATGAAGTGCTTCAGGTGCTTGACATCGAGGAGCTGCTGCCTCATGGCAGCCACGAAACGCCGTATCCGTTCGAAGAGGAAAAGCACCTTATTCATGCACTTCGCATGGGAGTCGCCAAAGAAGAAGCGGACCAATTAATGGACGTCTTTCTCGAACGTCTGCAAGAGCGGGCGGCTACCGAGCTTCAGATCCGCCAAGGGCTGTACCAGTTGTTCGGAAGCATCCAGCAAGCCATTGCCCATTCCGGCTTCAACCTCCTCCAGTTGTATGGCGGGCTCATGAATGAGCAGCTGGTCGCCTTGCGCGAGCCTGCCGCTATTATGGAATGGCTGAAGAAGGATGTGGTCCCGCCTTTCTTGGCCGAGCTGGCGCAAACGCAGAAGCTTTACTTAAAGGAGCTCGTGGATTCCGTTCTGAATACGATTCACCGGGATTATATGAAGGATCTATCATTGGATAGCTGCGCGGATCTGCACGGCACCTATCCTCGCAAACTGAGCGTCGGTTTCAAACAGGTTACCGGATTTACGTTCATCGACTACTTGACCAACTACCGCCTGGACAAGGCAAAGGACCTTCTCTTGACTACGAACGTGAAAATCAATGATGTCGCCGAGCAGGTCGGTTACCAGCCGGCTTACTTTCATCGCATTTTCAAGAAGCATACCGGCGTCACTCCGGGCCAATACCGGGAGCAAGCCTGAACCAACCCATCTTACCTACTCCAGCAGCCGTAACCGGCTCTGCACCTGCCCCTCCTTCGCCTCGCGATAGGTGCTTGGGGACATGCCGATGATTTTATGAAACACCTTGCCAAAATAACTGACATTGCTGAAGCCGCAACGTGTGGCAATCCCGGTAATCGACAGGTCGGATGTCCTCAGCAGTTCGGCCGCCTGCTCCAACCGCCGATTACGGACATAGTCCATGGGAGTGACGCCAAAAAAGTGGGGAAACCTATTGCACAAATGATATTTGCTCACTCCCGCAACCTCCGCCAGTTGGTCCAAGGTCAGGTCGCGATGATAGTTCGTATGGATATAAGCAGCCACCTCTCTGTACGTCTGAGGCAGCTCGCTTCCCTTATAGGGGCCTCTGCTGTGCAAGCTGCGCTGGAAGGCAACCAGAAACTCGTAGATTCGCAGGGACAGGTCATATCGATCTCCCAGCTGCTTGGCCGCCGAATCTCTATGCAATGTCCATAGCAATTGAAGGGGCAATGCGTCAGCTCCTAGCTCAACGACGGGGCCTCCCAGTCTCATCAGCTCCTTCGACAACCAATCCTCCCCGATCGGCTCGAATCGGATCCATACCACTTCCCAGCTGTCCGCCAACGTGGAATCGAAGTAATATTCGTGGTCGCTAGGAATGCTCACGATAAAGGCATGCCCCTTTGGAACCGAATAGATTTCCTTCCCCACCCGCAGCCTGCCTCCCCCTTGCAAAGAGTACTGGAAGACCATCCCCTTGCCCCCGCGTTTTAGTCCATTCCAGCGATAAGCCTCGCTAGACACTGTCTCGTGACCGATGGAGAAAAGCTTAAACAGAAAACTGCTGTCATCCTCAGCATAATGGAATCCATACGAATTTAGCACAATATATTACCACCTTATTAAAAATTTTTACTATTTAATCATGCAATAATTGAATCTATAATAAATTATTATACAAATATTATACTACTCGGGAGTGAACTTATCGATGTCGAATATGTGGGGCTGGGAAGATTGTTATGTCCGCATCGAGGGCGCCGTGTTACGGATCGGTAACAGCCTGATGGAACGCAGCTGGTCCTTTCATCAAGGCAAGCCTGTCAGCCTGTCCATACGTGATAAACAGAACAACAGAGAGTGGCTTAAAGCCGAGCCCCAGGCGGCCGCCTTCGAATTCCCGTGGCTCCCTGCTTCCGCAAAGCCCGAAGCCGTCTTTATCACATCCTTCGTCGATGATGATTATGGGGTGGCCAAAAAACAGTTGCGTGCGGATGTTGATATGCAATTCGAAGGCTTCGATCGAATCGTTCGCTTCACCGTTAGGGTCTATCCATTCGGAACGTTCATACGAACGGGGTATGCATTGCTCCCGAAGGGCTACACGTCGGATCAAGACGGTATCTCGATTCTGGTTGCACCAGCGGATTCAACCGGGACAGCGTCCTCGCCCGCTGCGTTCCAGTTGGACGACAACAACAAACAGAAGGCCGTAATCGACAACGATTATTGCGAGCGTCTGGAGCTTCAGGATGTCCACTGCAGTTGGGAGACAGTCAGCTTCCGCGACCAAACCGACACGAACAATAATTTGGTGGGCAAGGATTCCGGTCTATTATTTCGTAATGAAAAACGAAGCTTACGCGGGAATATCCTTCTGCTCCAGGGCAGCCTTCATCGCGGCGGACTTGTGCTGATCAAGGAAGGCGCTACGCCGCAAGGACATTTGCAGGATCGGGGGATGGATTTTCAATTCCAGGGACTGGCTCTGTCGGTCATCGGTTCCGGCATTGGTGCCGATGACCTCTTGCAGCAGGAAGAGATTACGGCATATGGGACTACGGTTGGCGTGTATGACGGCGATGTTTACAGCGGCTATAAGCTCATTGACGAGTATCATCGAAGCCTTCGGGTTCATAAACCAGACCGGGACAGCTTCATTATGAGCAATACATGGGGAGACCGTTCCAAGGATGGGCGTGTGTCGGAGGAATTCTTGCTGGCCGAGCTGCAAGCAGCAGCCGGGCTTGGGATTGATATTGTGCAAATCGACGACGGCTGGCAGAAAGGCGTTACGAGCAACTCCGTCAACGCGCAGGCTGTCGGCGGCAGATGGAGCGACTATTATAGTGGAGGCGGCGACTTCTGGAGTGTTCATCCGGAGCGGTTCCCTCGAGGGCTGACGCCGATTGCTCGGCTTGCCCGAGAGCAGAACGTCAAGTTGGGCTTATGGTATTCGCCAGACTCCGCGAACGATTACGCGAACTGGGAGAAGGATATCGAGACGCTGGTTAAGCTGCATCGGGAATACGATATTTGCGCCTTCAAGCTGGACGGCATCCATATTGGCTCGAAGGTCGGTGAAGCGCGTTTACTGCGTATCCTGAGACAAGTGATCCAAGCGACCGGGGGGCAGGTAGACTTCAACCTGGATACGACCTCTCAGAAGCGATTCGGGTATTTGGGGAATACGCAGTACGGGAATATCTTCCTGGAAAACCGTTACACCGATTGGAGGAACTATTATCCGCATTGGAGTTTACGCAATATATGGATGCTTGCGCCTTATGTATCCGCTACGAAGCTACAGATGGAGTTTTTAAATGTTAACCGCAATAAGGAGCAATATTCTGATGATCCGCTGGCACCTTCAGCCTGCGGCCAGATATACTCCTTTGCCGTTACCGCCTTCGCAAACCCGCTGGCCTGGATGGAGTTGACGGCGCTGGACGTTGATCAAACCGCTGCCTTGGCAGCAGTCATTCGAGCTTTGAAGCCCCACCATAAGCAAATCCTGGCGGGCCATGTTCTTCCTATCGGCGAAGAGCCTAAAGGAACGAACTGGACGGGCCTGCAAAGCATCACAGGGAGTAACAGCGGATATATACTGGTTTTCAGGGAGTTGAATCCGTCATCGGAATATCCAATGAAGCTGTGGGGAATCAAGGCAAGCGAAAGATCCTCAGGAGCTCCGGCGCTTAAGGTAACCGAGCTGCTGCGCATGGATGAGAAGGATACGTTGGCAACGGATCGAAGTGAAGCTCCCTTTCTCCTCGAACTGAATGATCAAGACGAAGTTGTCTTCTCGCGGCCGGCGCCGTTCACGTTCGCGATTTATCGGTATGAGATATAGAAGCTTAGTCGCAAATAAGCAAAGAGCACGCGACAGGAAGCTGTCTGTGCTCTTCCGAATGGACTCGCGGCCCTTCCTTCTCTTCGATTGCTATATTACATACTAAGGTTGATTGTCGTCCGCCGGATTTATAATCGCAAGCACCTGGTGATCCTCCCACTTCCCGTTAACCAATAAGTTGCTTCGCGCAATCCCTTCCTTATGGAAGCCGGCCTTCTCAAGCACCCGGATTGACCCGGGATTGTTAGGCGAAACCTCGCCTACGATCCGATGGAACTTCAGTTCTTCAAAAGCATACTTCACGACCAGCTTTACTGCGTCCGTCATATAGCCTTTGCCGTTATTAGCCTGGTCCAGACTATAGCCGATCATGCAGCTTTGAAGCGGTCCTCGCGCTACGAAGGATAACGTTATGCTTCCAATAATTCGATCATCATCCTTATGGCAAATCACGAAAGAATATCGCCGATCTTCCATCCTGTCGGTCTTGCTCTTTATGACCAACTGAAGCTGATGCTCCTCTGTATAAAAAGCTTCGGGGGTACTTGGGGAAAACTGTTCGAAGAACGTCCGGTTGCGCTTATTCATTTCGGCTAGTTCCGCAGCGTCCGCTTCTTCCGGGAAACGAACGTAAATTCGCTGCTCCGACATCTGCACCATCCTTTCTAATAAACAAGTCTCTGGATCAACAAGCTTGGAAACTTTATCAATTCCTGCGTGATCAAAAAACAAGCGCGTTATCCAAAATTGGATAACGCGCTTGTTGCTGGTATCGGGATGACACGATTTGAACATGCGACCCCCTGGTCCCAAACCAGGTGCTCTACCAAGCTGAGCTACATCCCGTAAAAATGGCGCGGCCTAAGAGATTCGAACTCCTGACCTTTTGATTCGTAGTCAAACGCTCTATCCAGCTGAGCTAAGGCCGTAAATATAAAAATGGAGCGGAAGACGGGAATCGAACCCGCGACCCTCGCCTTGGCAAGGCGATGCTCTACCGCTGAGCCACTTCCGCAAATCATGGTGCGGTCAAGAGGACTCGAACCTCCACGTCATTGCTGACACTAGAACCTGAATCTAGCGCGTCTGCCAATTCCGCCATGACCGCATATGGATTTGTATGGTGCGGTTGAGAGGACTCGAACCTCCACGGGCGTACGCCCACTACCCCCTCAAGATAGCGTGTCTGCCATTCCACCACAACCGCGTATAAAACTGGTGAGCCATGAAGGACTCGAACCTTCGACACCCTGATTAAAAGTCAGGTGCTCTACCAACTGAGCTAATGGCTCTTAATTAAATGGCTGGGGATCTAGGGATCGAACCTAGGAATGACGGAGTCAAAGTCCGTTGCCTTACCGCTTGGCTAATCCCCAACACTGGGTATTGCACTGCATTTGTTCATATGGGGCGATCGATGGGACTTGAACCCACGAATGCCGGAGCCACAGACCGGTGCGTTAACCCCTTCGCCACGACCGCCATATGTGGTGCCGCCGAGAGGACTTGAACCCCCAACCTACTGATTACAAGTCAGTTGCTCTACCAGTTGAGCTACAGCGGCATATTCATGTTATATGGTGGCTCGGGACGGAATCGAACCGCCGACACGAGGATTTTCAGTCCTCTGCTCTACCGACTGAGCTACCGAGCCAAGATGAGTGGCGGAGCTGACGGGATTCGAACCCGCGGT
>NZ_MXQD01000084.1:0-24863 GCF_002165585.1 Paenibacillus sp. MY03
CAATAATGAACTCGAATTTTGTTTTTGTCGTACCAAGGCCGACAACCTTCGGTTGCGATTCCCTGTATGCTCGTCGACGACAGATGGGTAAGAACGACCGGACGATTGCTGTTATTGCGCACGGTTGTCGATTGTCGGATGACCGCTGCATTCGGAATAAATTGCATTTCCACTTCGACGGATAGCTGCAGTTTGTCATGAAAATAAAGGAAGACGAGGCGCTGGTCGTCTATTTGCTTCATCGATTCCAACTTCATTTCTGACGGAAGACTGGTCATGCCCGAAACCATGGAAGACAAGGCGCCATGCGGCATTCCGGCAATGGCCAACTGGAAGCCGGGCAAAGCGATCGGGACCGGAGCCATTCTTCCGTCATCCGTATTCAACAAGGATTGGCAATATCCGTTCTCCGTCTGTTCGAACCGCAGCACCATTTTTTCATGCAGACATTGAACAAAGCTTTGATCCGGTTGTTTCGTTACTTCCATCCGCATAAAAACCCTCTCTTCTATTACGGTCGGAGCGGCGGGTCATCCCTTTAACGCCGCCGCTCCCATTCTTGGGGGAAACGTCCCCTTTCTGTTGCTAGATAGTCTCAGTCCTCCGCTCCCCGGATAAAAGCAAGTTCATCTTGAATCGACTCTCTTATTCTTGCTCCAACATTCGCAAAAGGAGGACTACTGCTTCCGATATGCGTAGCTTCAGGAACAAACAGGACCTTCAGATCATCCAGCCCATTATTCTTGATCTGATTCTCTGAAGCAAAGCCAACCCTCAAACCATTGTAGCTGATCGCCTCATAAGCGCTTTCTAGCGAATTCGGATACGAAGCGCTATAGATAAGGCTTGGTACCGAATAGAGTATGGCTGCATCCGGTTTTTCCTGTTGGAACGCTGTCACTTCGCCGGACAGGCGGTTGAGATCCAATCCGGTCTGACCAACAATCGCTGCCGCATCCGGACGGTGCATAACACTGCCTTTAAAGTCACTATTTTGTTCGTACGTACGCTCCCATACCCACATCGTCGTCGCGCTCATCCCGTGGATTGCGCCTTGCCATAACGATGTTCTCACATGTTTGGCCAGTTGCGGGATATAACGATCCTCGCCATCTTTGATAAGATGGTTCTCAGAGTTGAATACCGGTGCTTCCTTAAGAGACGTCTGCAGATCATAAAACTTTAATTCGTAAGTGAACCCATTCTCCGGATTCAAATACACATTGGCATTGTCATTGCCATTAATCTGGGTGAATTCGCTAAACTGCTCCGCGTCCACGCCCCAGGTCCAATTGTTGATATGATTTAATGTGCCATTCATAATCTTGGCATTAACCGGAATATCAGGCATAATCTCATGGATAATGTCCGCCATCCATTGATGCCAGCCAGAGAATTGATCGTTATTGAACTGTACCCAGTCATAAAACGCCGGAGTTCGGCTCACGCCAGTCGGAAGCGGAATTTGCCCGAAATCAGTATAATTCGTTCCATGTACCGCATTCAGATCTGCAATAACATCATATTGTTTTTGCAAGTAATTCTGCCACAGCGGCTTGTTCGCTTCGTCCCTGTAGGACTGGTATACACCTTCATTGGATAATGTAATGCTGTGCAGCGCAGGGGAATCCTTCAGCAAAGGGACAACTAGGCGCAAATAATCTTTAATAAACTGCTTTGCACGATCGTCATAAATGGTATATCTAAGAAAAGGGTTGTCGTTGCTGCTTGCGATATCCGGCCAAAGCTTAAACAAGAAATCCGGAAAATAATGAGGCGACAGCAACAGATTGACAGCTACATTATTCTCGGCTGCGCGCTGCAGCGTCGGCAGAATGTCATTATACATGTAGGAAAGCTCGCCTGCGTATTCTTCGCGGCCCAGATCCACCAAATCCTGATCGTCAAACGACGGATTTTGTAGCACATTGACCTCAGACGAATCGTTTGTCTCATACATGCGAAGATCGTCAATCCAAAGATTCTCCGTCAAGTTTTCGGTTAAAATGACAAAGGAAAACTGCTCTTCTTCACCGCTCGTATAGGTGTGGGATACTTTTGTCCAATCATAATCTCCAGAAGGGAAATACTGTCTATCCATCCAGCCCGGTCCCCCCGGAAACCATACCGCATCCTCCTGGACATTTTTGCCTTTCACCCATGCTTCTATGGTGTATTCCGTATTGGGCTTTATAGTTACATTTTGTTGAAGCCTCAGGTAGGTTTGCGGGCTTAATGTAGTTTGGTTGCTAATGCGCAACGCTCCGCTTGAATTACTGTGCTTAACTTCACGATCTTTGACCGCCTTGGCTTCAATCTGACCTGATGATCCGACATCCCAATGCGGAATAGCATGTGGCGGCTTCATAACATAACTCGGTCCTACTTCAACTTGAATGATGTTTGCCCCGTAATCAAAGAAGTTGGGGATATCCTTTCTGACTTGCTCGAAATGCCCGTAACCGGTAAAAAAGACTTCTTTTCGCACTTTATCATCGGCATAGGCACCCTTCGTATCCGCGATGAATGAAGTTCGATCAATCTCAATATCACCCGTTATATAGCGGTTAACCGGCTTGGGCTGTTTTGTGCCTGCAAGATAGGCTTGCACATCCTCCAGCGCTTCCTCATACAGGCGTTCCATCTCCCCAAGCTGATAGCTGGCCCGCTCGTAAAGTCCCGCTTCTATATCCTCCATAACATATGGAATAAATTGACTGACAACCGTGTAATTCACCTTTTCGTAATCTACGGGAATATTGATCGCTTTAGCTTGAGCCAAAGCTTCCTCCAGTGCTCCCAATCGCTCCCCAAGAGCAGCCGCCCGGGATGTCAGTTCGGAGGGACTGTTTGTTACTTTAAAATGCAACTGATCGCTTTTTGTTTGTCCATCGCTGCTCTGAACAGTAACTACAGCAGTGTGATCCTTTCTTTCTTTAAGGGTGAGCGGAATTTGTTTCTTCCACACCTTGTTTGCCGGTATCGCCACGGGATACCCATTCAATCCGAGCAGGGATGAAGTCACGTTCAACTGAATATCTTCATCGCCAAAGTTGGGAATAACCAGTTCAAATATTTGTTGTTCATGTGCAGGGAATTCGCGGGGACCGTCTAACAGTACGGTCCATTGATCACCTTCTGGCATAAGCTGCAGTTCGGACATGGTGCTGGGATACTTGGCGAAGCCCATAGAAGCCGTCCATTCAATCCAGCCTTTCCGACCGCTTCCGTCATTATCATTAACCAAGAATGAAAACCGCACTTCGCCTTCCGGAATGGCTGAAACGGGATAGATCGTTGCCCATGGCAGTCTGGCTTCATAATAGGTATAGTTTCCAGAACGACTTACATGGAATTCCACTTCATCCGTATTAGCAGCGGCTTGTCCGGCTGCCCATCTCCAGATCTTTGCTTCCCCGTTCGGGTCCAGACTAAGCCCGTATTCCGGACCATAACTAGAACCATTCGGAGTGAAGGCGAACTGTACGCTGTCCCCTGACCACATCATGTCGTTCTCCACGCTATGATGAATGTCGTCCTGAACTTGCACGGCAACATAGAACCCGTCTTCGTCATACGCAAATTTCGACTGGGCAGATGCATCTCCCGCCCCGTTCCAACCCGTCATTTGAACCTGGCTGGTGATGTCTGCCGGCAATGATGCTCCAGTAAAGTCGGACCAATATTCCCAGTTTCCCTCAAGCTGGCTGCCATTCATTTTATGAAGAATCGGTATTTTCCGTTCTGTACCGAGGGATCCCAGATAGGAGTTGAGGTCTTGCCACGACTCCCCGTCTATCATTGTAGTGTATTCAAACCTGGCCAACGCCCCCTGTGGATCGGTTTCATTGGCTGCGTATGCATGAATGACCAGAGGATCATGAATAGTGATCGGCGCTGTGTAATCCATTGCCGTGTCTGACGACCAGGGATCGCTTCCATCCAGCGTATAACGAATATTCGCATCGGGGCTGGATGCTGTCAGCACAACCTCTGTGCCGGGAAAAACATTGCCTGCAGGGGGATTGGCCGTAACCTGTGAAGTCCCGACTTCGAAACCACCGTTAACAACCAGATTTTCCGTGGTTCCGTTCTTGACTATTGATACTTCATCAATCCACAGATGATCTGTTCTATCTTCAACAAGGATCACTAAACCAAACGTCGTTTGATCCGCTTGTGCGGTAAAGGACTGTTCAAACTCTGTCCAATCATAGGTAAGACCGTAAAGCTCTGAAAGATCGTAGTTGCGGATTGTCTGGCTGCCATTATTTCCGCCGAAAAACGCTCTCTTCACATTCTCCCCTTTTGCCCAAAGACTAAGGGTATAATCAGCCCCCGGTTCTACGGGCACATCTTTCATGACAAGATAAAAAACATTGGGCTGAATGTCGGATTCATTATACAGGTGCAAGGAATGTGATCCCGCCTTTTTTTCCGAGGTGCTTAAGCTATGCCCGGCATTCGCTTGTCCAATATTTGAAATATTCCAACCCGATACGCTTGGGTTATTATCGATGTCGGCAAACGCGACGGTTCCATGAAAAAAACTTGCTAGCATGGCTAGTACAATACTGACGGATAACCACTTGCGAAGAGCATTGCTATACATGGGATGCCTCCTTTCCGATTGAGATAAGCCTCTGATATTTTCTGGCGCTAACTGTAAACGATTTCCCCTACTTCCCTGCATCAAAAAGCCTCCCTGCTATTTTGTATGAATACGTTTTCATCGTATCAAAATGCCGAGGGAGGCGGTTAGATAGAAATTTATCTTTGCGATATGAAAATTATATCTGTTTGGTACAGAGCGACTACCCTTTGACACCGCTGCTCCAGCTTACACCCCGCTCGATCAACCTCTGGCAGGTCGCAAACACAACCATAAGCGGTATGGCCGCCAGCAGCAGCATGGCCATCGTGGATTGGCCGGTGCCGGCCGCCCTGGGTCTCGATGCTTCACTCGTAATATAGAGTGTAAAGGTATACAGGCTTTCATCGCGCAGCACAATTAGCGGCCATAAAAATTCGTTCCAGACCGCCATAAAGGTCATAATGGAGATGACCGTAAAGATGGGAATGGACAGCTTAACGATCATGCTGTAAAAAATTCGCCACTCGTTCGCCCCATCCATTCGGGCCGCTTGCAGCATCTCATCCGGAACTTGATCAAAAAAACCTTTAAACATATAAATGACAATGCCCCATGAGGTATGCGGCAAAATGACCCCCCACAGGTTGTTGGTTAGCCCAAGTTCCCCAATAACCAAATATAGGGGAACGATGATGGCCACCTCGGGGATCATGATCGTCGCCACAAAAAATAACGTCCACCTGTTGGACCATTGCTTGCCGATCAGCTTCGATATGGCGTAGGCTGCGGTTCCGCCCAGCAACAGCTGCGAAAAAATCGACAGCACCACCACATATACGCTGTTCATGAAGCTGTTCAATATCGTTGCCGATTTGCTTGTGAGCGAATTTTCTTTAAAGATCGCCAAATAATTGTCAAATATCCGCATCCAATCCCCGCTCTGGGAAACCGTCCGTACATCCCCCTCCAAAAACGAAGAGCTTTGCAGAAAGGCATCGATTTGGGCAGATAATTGATCCTCCGTACTTGAAACAGCTCCCTGCTTCGGTCTATAAACCGTTTCGCTATCCAAGCCATGCCAGGTAACGTGCGAGTAACCCCGTTCCTTGATCAGCATGTATTTTGTTTTCATCATCTGATCGGTAAACACTTCCGTCGGCAGCACATAAGATCTTCCGGCGTTAAACTCGAACGCCCTCATCTTCATCTCGTAAAGAACCCGGCCGTCTCTCATCCCAATGGTCCGCATTTCACCGATCGCTTCATTTTGCTTCCTTTTCCAGCTGTACCACATCGCCTTAAGGCCATCCCGCTCCAAAGCCTGTTGATCGTTCAAATCCGAATCGCTGTAATCTACCACAATCGTAACGACCTGAGGCTGATCCGGTATCCATTTGGGCGGAAACTGGTAAAGCGATATCGGATCCTTTAACGAGGAACTGATCGCCCACCCAAGCGGAAACAGCAGCAGCACAATGGATAGGATCGAAAAGGCATACGCAAAGGCTTTAAAGCTGGTCTGGCCCTTTTCTTTGATTCGACTATGTTTCATCTGCCCCTACTCCTTGTTGGAAACCTTGATCTGAATGAACGTAATGATGGCTACGATGGCAAATATGATGAAAGAAATGGCTCCGGCCACGCCAAATTGGTTTTGTTTAAATGCACTGTTATAGACCATTAACGACATAACATTGGTGCTGTTGGCAGGCCCTCCGCCGGTCATCACATAGATATTGTCAAACGCCAAGAAAGCCGTCGCCAAAAATTGAATAAATTGAATGCCGATAATAAATTTTAGTCCAGGTAAATAAATCGAACGCATACGTCGCCATGGCCCCGCCCCGTCTATCGTGGACGATTCCACAATCTCACGCGATACCCCCTGCAACGCCGAATAATAGATGAGCACAGCCAAGCCGCCGCCAAGCACGCCTGGCAGCACCAGTGAAAACTTGGCTATGGCCGGATCATTGAGCCAGCCTACTGCAGGTAGTCCGATCCGCTCCAAAATAGCGTTTAGCAGGCCATAATCTGGATTGTACAGCCACTTCCAGATCAACACCCCGGCAATCGACGGCACTGCTGCAGGCAGCAAATACAGAAAGCGGAGCAACGTGTTTCCTCTGCGTATATCAATGAGCAACATCGCCTGTAATATGGGAATCCAGAACGTCATGACCAACGATAACAAAGCAATAACGAAGGTGTTGTATAACGCCGTCTGAAACAAGGAGGACTTAAACAGATGGATAAAATTGCTCAGCCCGACGAACGGGCCCGGTGGGTTCATAATGCTGAAATCAAACAAGCTCATGAAAATCGCATAAAGCATGGGTACGTATTTGAAAACAACAAAGGACAGCACCGATGGAACCAAGAACAGCGCAGCCAATATTGGAAATCGCTTCTTCTTTCTGTATTTGAGAGGGACTGCGAGTGAAACCTTTTCCATACAAAAGATCATTCCTTTCTTGACATAAACGGGGGATGTCTGCTTGTCAGAAGACATCCCCCGCCTGTCTTTATACCGCTAACACTACTTGCCTATTTCTGCATTGTATGGACCAACAACCTCGCGCTGCGCCTTATCCTCCGCATCCTTCAGCTCGGCGGCAATATCCGCATTCTCATTCAACAGTACCTTCTGAATCGCCGGTACAATGTATGGACTGAGCCGGCTCTTGAGGGCGTATTCCAACTGCGTGACTTCTGCCGCCTTTTGTACATTTGCAACGAGATCCTGCGGGACGTTCGACGTAAACTCCAATGGATTAACGTCCTTGCGAGGCGATAGTAAATTCGGCATAATGCCATTATCGAGACGGAATGTATTCAGCTTGTCATGCACTTCCTTGGAATTCATATAGACGATGTATTCCCAAGCTGCATCCTGCTTTTCCTTATCCGATTTCGGGTTGATAATCCAGTATCTTCCCCCTACCTGGGACGGAGCCTGACCGGATGGACCGGCAGGAAGCGAACTGAAACCTACATCGTCCAGGCTTACGCCGTTTGAAGCGAAATCGCCGAACCAGTCGGACGCTCCGAGCATCATCGCCGCGCGCTTCTGGAAGAAGTCTTGTTTGTTGTCGTCAAAGTTTTGCGCCACATTGCTTTGCACGACCTTGTATTTCCACTTTAGATCATGCCAGTATTGAAGAGCCGTTACGGTCGGCTCCTTGGTGAAATCGAGCGTAATTGTTCCGTCCTCGTTCTTCGTGGTCAGATCCCCGCCTGCCTGCCAGACGTAGTACTCGAAAAACCAGTCCGCCCAATCCATGCCCAGCAATGCGTATCCATACTGCTTTTTATCCGTATTCGTCAATTTCTGGGCGACTTCTGCAAACTCCTCCCAATCCTTCGGCGGCGAATCAGGATCAAGCCCGGCTTCGCGGAATAGATCCTTCCTGTACATCAGCCCCATCAAATACATATCCGCCGGTACGCCATATACCTTCCCGTCGATCGTCGCTTGTTCCATAGCAGAGGGCAAATACTGATCCTTGTCCGCATAGTCGTTCCAATACGGGCTTAGATCATACACGACGCCCGCCTTTACCCAATCGCGGATATCCGGGAAGCTGGCATTTTGAAAAGCATCTGGCCCTTCTCCGCCTGCATTGGCCGTCATAAACACTTCGTTAACGCTTGTACCCGGCGGCGATGCGACATGATTGACTTTAATATGGGGATGCGTAGCATCAAATTCGGCGTATATTTCATCCAGAACTGACTTGAACACATCATCATCCGGCGATTTATCCCATACTGTAATCGTTACCTGCTTGTCCGTTTCTCCGGGCGAATTCGTCTTGGCAGGGGCAGTTGCGTTGCCGCCCGCACTTTCCGCCGGCTTGTTGTCGCCTGTCGACCCGCAAGCGGCCATCACGCTCATGATTGCGATCAGCCCCATGCTGATTGCTTTTTTTCTCCACATATCAACGCCTCCCTTTTTGCTTACGATATCAGTATAAGAAACATGGACTTGGCTACGTTATACGCAGATTTAACGCGTTGCTATCAGTAAATCAACTATTTCGCACCGCGCAGCTGGATCGGTGAGATACCAAACGTTTTGCGGAAAATAAGGCTGAAATAGGCCGGTTGCTCGTAACCGACCAGTTGTGCAATTTCTTTGATCTGCAGCGGAGTTTCCTTGATCAATTGCATCGCTTTCTTCATACGTGTCTGTAAAATATATTCCGACAGCGTGACGCCCGCCTTCTCCTTAAAGATGCGACTGAAGTAATTGGCATGAATATAATAGGTGGCCGAAATCCACTGTAAGGAAATGTCCTCGTTGTAATGCTGGTCGATATAGCGGATGACTTCCTCCACAATTTGTTCGCCTGTCAATCGGCTGCCAGTCTGCGGACGCAACGCAAAATATTCGAATAGCTGCAGCAGCTCGGCATATATAGCTTCCATATCCGATTCGCGATGCAAAATGGCCGGTCGGTCTTCCATGCTGGCATCAAACCCGGTCTTTTGACGAAACAACTGCAGTGTCTCCATGATTTGCTCAATAAATTGCTGCAGTTCCTGATAACGAACGGCACTATCATCCGCCAGCAGGCGCAGCCTTTTAAGGAGCCAATCGGCAATCGTCTTCACATTATGCGTTTCCAGACAATGAACCAGCATTCTCTGCTCGTCGGCACTAAGCGTATGCCGGTCGCTATGGCGAGTGGCTGGCTTATACATATAAACTACTCCGCCCCCGCGCAGCACTTTATTGAGACTGGCCTGCCTCGCTTCCGTGTAAGAACGGCCGAGCTCAGTAGGGTGCCTGAAGGGCATTCCGACCCCTACCGTAACACGGACGCGCAAATAGCGGGCAATATGCGCAATCGCCTCCTGCCAGTATTCGCTGTTATCACAGGTCGAAACGGACCCGATCAATGCAACAAATTCATACCGATTAAAGGAATGCTTGAACACAATACCCGGAATCCCATGCAAGGACAGGCAGTTTTCAATTATATTCAGAGCGCAATAGTGAAAAAGCGATTGCTCCTCTTCTCGAAAACCCAAATGCGGATATTTAACCGTCTCCATATCGAAGAGCACTGCATATCCCGTGCCTCCAAGCAGCAATTCCGGCAACTGCGCCAGATCCTCCGGCAATGCGCTGCCGGAAATCAGCCTCGTCAGGGAAAGGCTCAGCATACTTTGCTGTTGCTTTTTATAATTGTGCCTGAGACTCGAAACATAACTGTCCTCCAGGTTTTTTTTCTCCAGTTTGCCGACCATCTCAGCCAGTGTCCAATTCAGCTCCGCATCCCTTACCGGTTTTAGCAAATAAGCTTCGACACCAAACCGGATAGCCCGTTTGGCATAATCAAAATCTCCATATCCGCTTAATATGATACAAAGCAACTGTGGTTGAAGCTGCTTCAGGTGCTGGATCAGTTCTATGCCGTCCATACCCGGCATTCGAATATCGGTTAATACAATATCCGGTTTCAGCTCCTCAACCAATCGCAGCGCAGAGAGCGCATTGGTTGCGGTGGCCGCTAATTCCATACGCTGGCCGGCCCAATCTATTTTCTGAACGAGACCGTCCAAAATGATTTGTTCATCGTCTATAAGCAACAGCTTGTACATGCTCAGCCCTCCCTCTTGGGGATCGTCAGACGTATGACAGTCCCGAATTGAATTGCACTAGTCATATGAAAATCCGCCTTTCCGCCATAATGCAGGGATAGCCGCTGTACGACATTTCTAAGCCCGATCGATCTCCGCCCCGCCGCTTCGATTTCTTCCGCCATGCCAAGCTTTTGCAGCAGCTTCTGCAGCTCCGCGGCTTCCATGCCAGCCCCGTTATCCTCGATTTCAATTGCATAAGCATCATCGGACAACGAGAAAACTTGCACACTGACATAACCGCCGTCCTGCTTTTTCTCGATGCCATGGATGATCGCGTTTTCCACCAAAGGCTGAAGCAGCAGCTTGATCATTGGCATACCCGCCAATTGTTCCTCTATGTCAATCATATAACTCAAATAATTTCCAAAACGAATTTTTTGTATATAAAGATAATTTCGGATATGATCCAGTTCCTCGTCGATTTGTCCGTATTTCCCTGCGCTGATACTGTAGCGAAACATATCCGACAAACAGTGAATTATCTTGCTGATCTTGTTTGGGTCATTGCCGCTTATGGCCAAACTTTCGATCGAACTGAGCGTATTGAACAAAAAGTGGGGATTAATTTGCGCCTGCAGCGCATTCCATTGCGCCTCCTTGCCAGCCAGCTCAACCTGGTACTTTTCAAGAATAAGTATGTTTATTTTCTCCGTCATCCGATTGAAGCTGGCGCCTAAATACCCAAGCTCATCCTTCGAATGCACCGGCACAGTCACATCAAAAACACCATGTTCCATTCGTCTCATCGCTTGGCGCAATTGCAGGATAGGTCTGGTGATTTTGTTGGAGAAAGCTACAGTGATGCCAATTGCCAGGAGAAAAATGACGCCGACCGCCGTAATCGATTGCCACATCGCCTTGCGCGAGCCTTCAAGCAAAATCGTTTTATCAATCTCGGCAACCAGATACCAGTCCGTCATCGTAAACCGTGAATGCATGACCAAGCCATCCTCGGCTTCTGCCAATACATGGGTCCGTTTCATACCAGCCGAATCAGCTGCTAGCAAAACCTGACCGTCCGCATTCGCGATATAGAAGTCTCCGATATTTCGTTTTTTCAAATCCTTCAGATTGTTTACTATCCAATCTGCCTTCAGATCAACCTGCAATATACCGACGTTCACTGCCGGCTTAAAATTGGATACGACAAAGACAGGCTTGATAAACAACAATTCCCTTGGAATCGAATGATTAGTGGAGGCAATGCGCCAGTGATTTTTTTTGTCATCCATCTCCGACATAATGCGGATGCTCTCCGCATCGCGGATTTCATCTACCTCGGAACGCACGAACAAAGTGGTGCCAAACGATTTGCCGTTTCCGTTAAAATCCAGAAACCGAAACCGGCCGATCTGAGAACGCTGCTGCTCAAATTGAATGCGGCGGTCGAGCTGGCTTGACAATTCTGCAGGCGGATGCGCCAGCTGTGTCATATAATTCTGAACACTTTTGTCATAGGACAGCCGCCAAGCCGCATTCTCCGTATTGACCATGCTGCTCTCTATCGCATTGATTTGAAGCTGCATAATATGCTCGACGTTAACGCGCGCTCTCTTTTCCACTTCTTTTTTCAAATTCCAATAATGAATAAATCCAATGGACACAAGCGTAAGCAAAATAATGGACAGGAACAAAAGCAGCAATTTTGTGCGAAACTGATACCTTACGCCCATGAGTGCCCCCCTACCTTCTTTTACTTACAATATAGCAATTATCGGTGATCTGGAAGAGAAGATGACGTTGAATTCGGAAAAACAATCATGACCGTTTGTAACGGAGCCAGCGTCAATCGCAGCAGCCCGTCCGCGGATACCTTGGCTTTTCTAATCCGCTCTCCGCTTGCATCTTCCACAACAGTCAACACGGCGCCTGCCAGCTCGGGCAGCACAACGTCCGTCTCACTGCTCTCCGTCGCGTAATTGATGACTAGTTGCGCCAGATCCCCGTCCTGCGCACTCCACTTGCTGGTCAGCACGCTTGGTACCGTCAGCCGGCGTCCGTTTAACATGACGATGTCGAGCTGGGCAACATTTTTTAACTCGTTTGGTTTTTCCATCCGCCCGGAGAACAGATAAGCTTTGCCCACTCCCCTGCGCCAAGCGTTTGCCGTTCTGACAAAAGTGATGACAGACTCTTGATCCGGAGCTGTAACGTTCCATTCGGTGCCCCAGCTCCAGGTAATTTCTCCTTTGTCCTTAAGCACGATCGTAAGCATATCGCCGGCATGGAAGGAATAAGCCAGACGGTACAATAGGTTTTCAGGGCTATGCTCATAATCTACTATGGCTTGCGTAGGGTTCTGATTCCCCATGAAATTATTGATAAATTCGTGATACACGTAAGCATAGAGCGGCACGGGTAACCCGATCGTATAGTTGATATTAAAACGCAAATCATTGAATAGCAGACCTTCAATAAACGGCTCGGCAGCCGCCGACTCGCACCCGAAGAGCACCTTGCGTCCGGCCTTTTCCGACGCTTCGTTCATTCGTGTAATGAGATGCTTCATCGCCTCCACCTGCCAGCGTCCTGGCGCCGGCGCATGACCGTGTTCGCGGCTGTAGCAGAAATAGGAGTTGCCGCCGTGATTCTGGTCGAAATATTGAATGTAATCGCAATGACCGGCAATCATCCGCTCCGTCTCGTTCAAAACGGTCTCGCTGACAAATGGCTGGGAAGGACACATATCGTACCCGCTCCGCTGTCCCGTACAGATTGCTGAATAAGGGAGCTCCCCTTCCGGCGACGAGCACATGACGGACGCCAGTTGCTGCTCGTCGAACTGCTCCTTTTTGTTATAGGATTGCACAAGATGACTTTGTTCGGTCCAGCCGATGCCGCTGCAATAAAGCCCCAGCAAATTCCCTTTGGCGTGCAGCCCATTGGCAAATTCGGCAAGCAGCTCCTCGCCGCCGTATGGCGGCCATACATAAGGGGGTGCCCACGGAGCCGTCCCTTCCCAGTGCATCAATAACGCCATGACCCGGCTGTCGAACGCATCAGCCAGTTGCTCCAAACAAGGCAACGCTCGCACATAAGGGAAATATTCATTGGGCTCCATATTGTCAAGATCCTGCGTCCCGCGTACCGGGTAGGTTACGACGACCGGTGAATCCGCGTACCATTCCGGCAGATCGGGACGACTGGCAAGCGCAGCGGGCCGCGTGCTTGATTCGCTCAGGTACCACGATCGATAAATCGCCGCCGCGTCGTGCCAGTCGCCCTCAAACACCGCCAGCACCATATCGTAATCCATTCGGTACAGCCCAGGCCCTTCCGATGCGGGGTATAGCCGAAATTGCAGCCGAATATCACCATCCAGCCCGTAATAATCAATCAACTTTACATGCCCTTGGTCATCATGCGCCCCCATGTACAAACCGGCATGCTCGTTGTAATACGCCATAAATTGTGTCGGCACGGCGCTCGGATAGATGCTGGCAATACTTCGGCTCGGATATTCCGCCTCCTGATAGGCGATCCATTTGTTCGCATCGCGTATGTCCAACCGATCTACCAGCACACCTTCATTTCCAGGCCATAACAATCTGCTTCTGCCCTCCGTGCCGGTAAGCCCGTTCTCCACCGTCAGGCCGGGAAAATCGATCCACTCCAGCGTCAGTTCCGTTTGATGCTCCACCTCAAGCCGCCAGTAACTGCGGTTGTCGCCATGCGGCAGTCGCAAGCTTACATGCACTGTGGCACCCATTTCTCCTACCTCGGCATACATAAGCTCTAACGAGTCTTCGTTACCGCTTTCTTTATGCATCATTTCAAAGCGGCCAGCTTCATGGGCACTTGCCAGCAGAATCTTTCCCTCTGCATCACGGAAGCGAAGCGCAAACAAAGGGATGCTCCTTGTGGATACACCCATCAGCTCGGTCATCCCACTCTTTATTGAAATAATCGAGCCGTTATTCTCATCCAGACGTATCGCCATCTTACTGTTGCCAATAATCATCAGACATTTTCCTTTCCTGTTTCATATATTCTTCTATAGAGCTAACCATCATTGTATAGGGAATGGACACCGGCAGGTTATAGGCAGCCTTAACTATTCGATATAACTAAGTTATCTTTTTTTAGCTGTACAATAGACAAATAGCCCTTCTATAGTCGAAACAATAAGGTCGACTTATTGAAGGGCTAATGTTTGCCAATTCATCATTATATAAGATCCGTTAAAAAAGCAGACAGATATAAAGGCTCGTCCTTTGTAATGACAACATTCTCTTCCACCCTTATTCCCCACTCACCTGCACGGTATATTCCGGGCTCAACCGAAGTGACCATGCCTGCCTGCAACACATCATGCGATTCGGGATGAAGCATTGGAACTGGCTCATGATATTTATAGCCCAAACCATGACCCGTCAAATGAATAAACCCACTTGCATACCCGGCGCCTGCTATAATTTTCCTCCCCGCCGCGTCGACAGCAGCTCCGGTGTTTCCCTCCCGTAATAGTGGACGAATTTTCCCCTGTGCCTCCATAATGGCTCGATACGCATTCAACTGCTCATTTGTTGCAGAGCCAACAGCGCGAGTCCTCGTCAAATCCGCCCAATATCCATCGGCAACAACCGCGAGCTCAAGCACAGCCATATCGCCTTGTTGAACCTCCTTAACGCTGGAGGCCGGAAATGGACTATACGCTTGCGAAGAACGTTTGCCTGTCATCAACTGCGCCCATGCGCGGACATGCTGCATGCCTTTATAACCAAAGCCATAACGAGCAATTTCCGCCTCCACTGCCGATGAAATATCGATTTCCCTCGCGCCGCGCTTTAGCATATCTACAAAAACAGCTAACCCGCTCTCGGCAATCTCATGTACAATTTGCAATTGCGTAATATCATATGGACTTTTTATCGCTCTCAATTCGTTCAGTATACCTGTAGCGTCCAGTAAATCCGGTCCTTGAAAAACGGCCTTTATCATTGCTGCCGTTCGTTGCGCGGGAATGGTAGGCTCTGCGGAATTCATAGGCGGTGCAATGGTTTCAAAGCTGGCCTCATACCCGATTTTTTTCTCTATCAAATCAAATTCATCTGCAATTTCTCGCAACACAACAGTCGTTTGTTCATATATATCCCCTGAGGATAACGTTCCATAAGGAACAAATCGCACATCTTTAATCCGGTTTTTTATCATGTATTGCTCCTCAAGGTCAGTTGCGATCAAAACCGGGTTTCCAACCTGAGGACAAACTACACATCCAATACCGCTGACCGGCCAATAGCCTGTCAAAAAAAGCACGTTTTCCGGCAATCTGCATATGACCGCGTCCAATCCCGCAGCTATCATTTTATGTTGGAGCTGTTCGTAACGATCTATTGGAAATCGCCTCCTCGCTAAATGGGTTGCACTAGGTGATATGAACTTGAAGCCACCAGCTTCTTGTTTCTCCTCCTGCAAGAATGGCACATTTCTGACAAGCGTAGGATTCCTCCAGATTATCCAAAAAACCGGTTGCTGGTTCCAAAGCAATGTGATACTCTCCATCCCAGCCGCCTGCATTGATCCAAATACCCAAATAAGGCAATTGAGCAGGATCAAATGTCATCTTAAACTGTTCGCCGGTTATCCGATCTCTGACCAAACACCAGCCCTCCATGAGAGGAGATGCAAGATATAGCTTCTCCGCTGCATTCGTGTGCCGAGCCGGCATATTCGACAGGTCGATCATCTTGCCCGAGCAGTCCGTTGCAAGCGGCCAATTATGAATCCCACCCCGTTTTCCCAACCGCTCATTTACTGAAAAACTTGTAATAGCCTTGTCAATGCCGATAGGAAGCTTAATCTCAAAGGAATCCGATCCCGCAAGAATCGGATGTGGAGCCCAAATATAAGGAAGGGGCTCTTTGCTGTAATTGGTTAATTTATAGTTGAATTCCACGCTATTATCGCTAATGCAAACGGTTTTTTCCAGCCTGTACGGCCATATATTTCCGTTAACGTATAGACGAATGCCGTCGGTTCCTATCTGGCTGAAAGACCAGGGGAGCGACCATACTTCACCATGATCGGGCACTGCCGTACCCGCAAGATACGGTCCTGGGAAATTGCAGGCATCAATAGAGGGGAACAATTCATCCCAGCCGCAGCGATCCCAATCTCCCCAAGACGTGCCTAGTACAGGGCGTCGAAACACTCTCCCAGAAGGGCGATCCATCCATTCCCTCCCCGTGCGATTATTTACTAAGGAGTAGATCTTGCCACCCAGCTGAGGTAATATTTTCACCATTAAATCATCGTTTTCAATAACAACGGCTTCAAACGACTGCTCTATCTGATATGAAATCAATATTTGCCTCCTTCCCTCGCCTGATTGTTTAGTTCTGCTTGGACATCCATTTGTCGTTAACCGGAGCAAGCGGCGGTTCCCCCCGAAGAACGCGAACAGCTTCCTCTGCCGCCAATTTCTGCAGTCGAGGCAAAGAAGCCTCAGAATAATAAGCCATGTGCGGCGTAATAATAGCCTGCGGTGCATCGATCAATGGATGATTGTCATGTGGTGGTTCCTCCTCCAATACATCCAGACAGATCATGCCTACATGTCCGGACTCCAGCGCTTGCTTGGCCGCCTGCTCATCTATTAATCCTCCCCTGGCTGTATTGATCAACACGACACCCGTCTTCATCATCGCCATAAGCCGAGCGTCCACGTAATGATGCGTATCCGAGGTCAAGGGAATATGCAGCGAGATGTAATCCGATTGAGCGCATAATTGCTCCAGTTCTACTAACTTGATATTTAATTTATCCGCTAAATCCGAGCGAAGCCAGGGGTCATAAGCGACAACTTGCATGCCAAATGCCTGTGCCCGAACGGCAACCTTTTGAGCGATATATCCACAACCAATAAGGCCAAGCACATGACCTGCCAGGCTATAAATAGGACGTTGATTGATGAAGTCCCAATTTCCAGCCTGTACCTGACGAGAAACGCTCACCAGTTTTCGGGCTGCCGCTAACATCAAACAGAAGGTATGATCGGCTACTTCATCTCCGCAATAGTGAGGAACATTGCATACATAAATGCCTTTAGCAGCTGCGGCTTCCAGATCAACATTATCGACTCCGATGCCATAGCGTATAATAACCTTGCACTTCTCCAATTGTACGATTGTATCCTTCGTTATCTTTGCATATTGGACAAACAGCACCTCAGCATCTCGAGACAGTTCGCCAATCTCCTGCGGATCTAAACTTTTAATTTCCTCTAACTCAACGCCAATCTCTGCTAGCAGCGCCTTTTCTTGATTCACATTTGGAAACCCATGTGGCGTAATAACCGCTTTCATTTATATCGCTCCCATTTCTCAAATAAAAACTGTCGACAGTTTTTATGATATAAAAAGGCCTCCTAACTGTCAAGATTCGCTTTAGGAGACTTCTCAGCGGTTAAATCAAAGTCTCCTTCCTTATCTCCTTAATTCGGGTAACCATTACTGATTCCGCTTCATTTAAATGCTGCTTTATTACTGCACAAACTTCGTCGTATCCGGAATTGTTCATTAGCAGTGATATCATATTTTGATGCTGCTCCAAAATGGATTCCGCTCTACCGTTGCTCTGATTGGTAATTTGTAAAATGGATTTTATAACTTCCTCTAATCCGCTCCAGGCCTGAATCATTGACTTATCGTTAGACAAATGTACGATTTTTTTATGGAATTCCATATCATACTCAGAAAATTGCTCCGAAGAAATATAGCTTTTCTGCATTCTATCTAACAAGATCTTAAACTCGTCTTCTGGCAACGCCCTTTGATCATGATGTATCCATTTTTTTATCGATTGACTCTCCAGCATGAACCTGAACTCAAACAGATTGTGAATATCCTGAAATGTAAAATGACGGACGCATACTCGTCCGTTGGGCAAACGTTCTGCAAAACCCTCCCGAATGAGATGCAGCAACGACTCTCGAACAGGCGAACGGCTTGTACCGAACTGCTGTGCTAAATCAGGCTCAGCCAAATGATGTCCATCCGGCAGCTCTCCCAACAAAATTGCCTTTCGAAGATACTTCGTAATCGTGTCACCCAACACATCTCTTCTGATTTTTTCCATCTTTATTTCCTTTCACCTTTTAGGTGAAGTCTATCATAAAAATCTTTAATTTGAAAACGTAATTTACTCTACGCTTGTACTGAGAATTGACAGTCGTCGTGATTTTCTATAACATAAAACTGTCGACAGTTTTATTTTGTGTATTGCAAATGGAGGAGTAGAAATGAAAGCTCTTGTGTATAACGGTCCTGAACAATTAAGCTACGAATCCGTAAAGATGCCGGAATTACAACACGGAGAAATTTTGCTTCAAGTATCCTCTGTCGGAATATGCGGCAGCGAGCTTGAGGGATACTTGGGAAAAAGCAGCGTTCGTCATCCCCCGCTCATTATGGGACATGAGTTCTCAGGAATCGTTACAACGAGTCGAGGTACCGATGTCGCCTTTAAAGAAGGGGACTTTGTAGTTGTCAATCCCATGTTATCCTGTCAACGATGCCATTATTGTCTGTCCGGACAAGCAAATGTGTGTCGCAAGCGCACATTCATTGGGATTGACCGGCCCGGAGCATTCGCTGAATACGTGGCTGTACCCGCCCATCAAGCTATACTTGTTGACAAAAAAGTGGATGCAGCCGTCGCTTCATTAGCGGAACCCGGCGCTGTATGCCTTCATGCGTTGAATCTATTTGCAGAATCTCCTTTTGTGCCGTTGTTCATTATCGGTGCTGGCGCCATTGGTATTCTCACCTTGCAAATCGCTAAAGCCATGGGTTTTGGGCCGATATATATAACTGACAGCAACCGTAATCGCTTGGATTATGCGCTTGCAATTGGAGCAACAGGGGCATTTACACCTGATGAGCTAAAAAAAGAAGCCTTATTGATTCAAATGAAAACGGGGTTCCCTATTGTAGCAGATTGTGTAGGGATTACGGAGACACGCAAGCTCGCAATAGAGGCTAGCGAACCAGGGGGCACTGTGCTTTTTATCGGGCTTGGACACAATGACTCGCTATTGCCTATTAATCAAGCAATACGAAACCAACTGAAACTGCTTACTTCCTATTCCTATTCGGCAAAGGATTTTAAGCAATCCTTGCAACTCCTTGTGGATGGTATGATTCGTACCGATGGCTGGAGCACTGCTGCCCCTTTATCGGAAGGCGCACGCATATTTGCTGAACTGACAGGACAGAAGATTACAAAAAGCAAAGTATTTTTGATCCCTTAACCATAAAGTCCTTTTGATAGAAAAGGTAATTATAATCCGATTGGGATGAGGTGGGTATTGTGCATCGATTTTCAAATAAAGTAGCAATTGTAACCGGTGGAGGCACGGGTATCGGCAGGGAAACCGCTATTCGCCTGGCTTCGGAAGGAGCCAAAGTAGTTATTGCAAATAGGTCCGAACAAAATGCCCAAACAACAATAGCCAGAATCGAACAAAATCTCGGTACCGCTATGTTCGTTCCTACAAATGTCGGCCTATCAGCAGACATCCGAAATTTGATTAATATAACTATAGAAGCTTATGGAAGACTAGATATCATCGTTCATAGTGCTGCAATTGAATCTTTAAATAACGTTGTCGATCTGCCCGAAGAAGAATGGCAAGAAACCATCAACACGAACTTAACAAGCGCTTATCTGCTTGGCAAATATGGAATTCCTCCCATGATAACCGGCGGTGGCGGCAGCATCATTAATGTAGCTTCAGTTCATGCTCATGCCACTTTAGCCAAACATTCCGCTTATGCAGCATCCAAAGGCGGAATCTTAGCCCTGACCAAAAGTATGGCTATTGATTTTGCTAAGCAAGGTATACGCGTAAATGCCGTTTTGCCAGGAGCAACAGCCACATCCATGCTTGACCGCTGGGCGACTAAAGAAGGAAACAACGCTCCGAACCCTCGGGAAGACTGGAAAGACTCACAGCCGCTAGGCCGCATTGGCGAGCCGGAAGAAGTGGCAAATTTGATTTGTTTTCTGGCCAGTGACGAAGCCAGGTTTATTATTGGCAGCGGTTTGGTCATTGATGGCGGCATGTTGGCTGAGCTGTAAGCCATCATCTCGCGAGGAATCCCTAAATCAATCTAAAGGAGCAGTCGAACATGAAATTTATAAACTTTATTCATAACGATGAGATCCGACTCGGGATTAAAACGGATCGAGGTGTCCTTCATGTATCGGAAGCCGCTAACCATTGGGGTGCCAATAACATGCCTTTACATATTCATTGTGTTATTGAAAAATTCGAGACAGCTCAGCACCAGTTTCAACAATTACTCCATCTAGCCATGGAAAATCCCGAATACTCCTCTTTCTGGCTTAGAGAAGAGGAGTTGACGCTTGCGCCTTGTATTACTTCCCCCGGCAAAATCATTTGTGTTGGTCTTAATTACCTAAGACATGCCGAGGAAACAAATTCACCTGTACCTGAGTTTCCGATTTTGTTCAATAAATTTAGCAATACAATAGCCGCACCCGGGCAAGATATTGTACTGCCGAAAACATCCTCAAAAGTGGATTACGAAGCGGAGCTTGTCATCGTGATCGGTCAAAAAACGAAATATGTTTCGAAAGAAGAAGCACTTCATCATGTGTTCGGTTACTGCAACGTCAACGATTTATCCGCGCGCGACTTGCAGCTCCGTACCTCGCAATGGATGTTAGGTAAAATTTGCGATCATTTTTCCCCACTCGGACCCTATCTGGTTACAGCTGATGAAGTCGGCAATCCCAACCAGCTTGAGATTAAGTGCATCGTCAATGGGGAAGTACGACAGCACTCCAACACCTCTGATATGATTTTCAAATGCGATGAAATTGTCAGTTACATCTCTCAACATTTGACTCTCGAACCAGGCGATATCATATTGACGGGTACCCCTGAGGGCGTTGTTCTTGGTAATCCGCCAGAAGAGCAAATCTACCTCCAACCGAACGATGTCGTAACCATTGAAATCGAAAAGCTGGGTTCGTTGACGAATCGTATGGTTGAAGAATAATAGAAGAAACTCGATCACAGGGAAATGCATGAGGCAGCAACCGAAAAGTGAGACAGCTCTAATCGCAGAAAGCCGTCACCTGATCAGGAGTGACGGCTTTTACGGGGCAAGTCGTTGAAAGAATCGGAAATGTCGCTTTTTAGTTCCGCCTGCTTCGGCCCCGTTCTCACAAACGCTTTTGCTTAAAGCTTCATATTGCTGCTATGTCCGGGCGACAGCTTAGCGTCCGGATCGATGTAGACTTTTGCGTTGTTGATGGCGGTCGGCGCTTCTCCGAAGCCGACGGCGATCAGCTTCAACTTGCCCGGATAAGTGGATATATCTCCGGCCGCGAAGATGCCGGGAATGTTCGTCTCCATCTTCGTATCGACAACGAGCGAACCGCCTTCGACGACAAGTCCCCACTCTCTGATCGGTCCCAGGGAGCTGACGAAACCAAAATTGACGATGACCTCGTCGACCTCGACCAACGTCGTCGTTTGGGTTTTCACGTCGGTCAGCTCAACCCGCTCGATACACTCCTCTCCATGAAACGCCGTAATCTCGGTCGGAACGACGACGTTGACTTTGGAATGTAACAGCATCTCAACGCTATGCTCATGAGCCCGGAATTTATCGCGGCGATGAACGAGCGTCACCCGCTCCGCGACAGGCTCGAGCATCAGCGACCAATCCAGCGCGGAATCACCGCCTCCGCTAATGAGCACTTTTTTGCCGCGAAATCGCTCCAAATCTCTGACGAAGTAATGAAGATTCGAATTCTCGAAGCGCGCCGCTTCCTCCAGTTCTAGCCTGCGAGGCTCAAAAGCTCCGACACCTGCAGTTATAATGACGGCTTTCGATTGGTGAATTGCGCGATCCGTGATGATCTCAAACGATCTTTCGCCGAGCTTGCGCACAGCGAGCACCTTCTCCTCAAGTCTGACGTCGGTTCGGAACAGCTCCATCTGCTTCTTTAAATTGTCGACGAGCTCCTGAGCCTTCACTTTAGGAAAACCGGCCACGTCGTAGATGTACTTCTCCGGATACAATGCAGCAAGCTGGCCGCCGAGCTGCGGCATGCTCTCTATTAGCGTAACCGACATCTGTCTCATGCCGCCGTAGAAAGCGGCGAACATGCCGGATGGACCGCCGCCGATAATGGCTACGTCCGAGTTCGTGATGATGTTTTCGTACATTCTTCTACCTCCGAAGCTATTCTTTATTCTCTATTGGCATCAACGCACATGCGTATCAGATCATGATGATATGAACTTTGATTTCTTCCGTGAAGGTTGGGGTAATCTAGCAAACCCGGTCGAGCTTCGACCGGGTTTCCTCTTAAACCAATGATTTTTTCATCTATTCGTTCATCCCTTGCTCACCGTCACGCCACAACGTTATATCCCTTTTTCTGAATGGCTTCCTCTATATCGGAAATCTGAACTTTTTCTTCGTCAAACCGAATATCGATCGTGCCCTGCTCAAAATTTACGTGGCCTTCAGCTCCGATTGCATGGATCGCGCTTTCGATTCTTGGAACACAAGAACGGCAATTCATGCCTTGTACTTGAACGGTTGCCTCTTTCATTGTTTTCACCTCCTTTCACGTGGATTCCTTAATCTGCGGTTACATAACTGCCGGCCCGTTTGTTTCCCCTGGCTTAGGAGAACGGATAAACAGAATGGCCAGGATAGCACCCGCGAAAGCGAAAATTCCTGACCACAGGAACGCTTGCTGGAATCCTTCGTTCAATGCAGTAACTGGATCAGCACCAGCTTGGGAAGCTGTACTTGCTGCAGCAATCGCAGCCATGATGGCCAGACTTATCGCTGAGCCGATCTGATAACTTGTATTGGCAAGGCCGGATGCGAGCCCTGCCTCTTCCGGCTTGGCTCCCGACATGGCAGCCATGGTAGCCGGAATATAAGCAAGCGACATACCGAGCGCGCCTAGCAGTGCGGCTGGAAGTATATGTGTTGCGTAATTGCCATCAACCGGCGTGTTTGTTGCGAAAAGCATCAACGATCCTCCAAGGGCTATCAATCCGATGACCAAATTGGCTTTCACGCCAAACTTTCCGATCAATTTGCCGGAAATGAACATCATACAGATGGCAGTGAGTACGGTCATAGGCAACAAACCGAACCCGCCTGCTAAAGCAGAAAACTTCAATACTTGCTGCATATAGAGATTAAGGAAAAACCATAACGGAATCCATCCGGCGGACAACATAAAGAGTGCGATATTACCTGCAGCCAAGTTTCGCGCCTTAAAGATCCCGAGCGGAACAAGCGGTTCTTTTTTTACGGCCTGAATGATCAAGAACAGGATAAACAATGCGGCCCCCGAAATAAGTGTCCATAAGGTGGTCGGCGCGCCCCATCCATTGTGTTCTGCAGTAACAATGCCATATACCACCAATACCAATGCTGCCGTTACGAAGATAGAGCCGATAACATCGATGCTTCCTTTTTCTCGTACCCCTTTCGATAAAATTCCAGGGGCTACAAGCATGACGATGATACCGACCGGTATGTTAATCAGAAATGTCCATTCCCAGCTGAGCCACTCGGTTATAACACCTCCTAGAAATACGCCAGCCGATCCGCCGGCAGCAGCCGAAGCGCCCCAAAACCCTAATGCTTTACCCAACTCCTTGGGGTTGCCGCTAAACAACATCATGACTATGGTTAATGCTGAGGGGGCAATTAATGCGGAACCGAATCCTTGCAATGCACGCCCGATGTTAAGCGACTCCTCGTTCCAAGCCAAGCCCGCAAGCAAAGAGGCCAACGTCAGGATCGCAAATCCCCACATGAACATGCGCCGCTGCCCAAACAGATCGGACAAACGACCCCCGAGTAACAACAAGCCGCCAAAGAAAATGACATATGCATTAAATACCCATTGTAAATTAGCTTGTGAATATCCTAGAGCTTCTTTTATTGCCGGCAGCGCAACCCCGATTATCGAGGTGTCCATAATAACCATAAAGTTTGCAAGGCATAACAAAACCAGTGCTTTCCAACGCTTTGGATCCGGTTGAGAAAGAGCTTGATTCACCATAAATATACTCTCCTTGTAAAGTATCTTTTGAAAACCTGTTGAGTCAGTTTTCCGAACCGACAGGAAAATTTTGAAAGTGAATTTGCTCCGACGGCCGTCAAAAGCGAGATCAAAATGATTCCAAAAGTTTCACTTGCCGACAACAATATAGTATAGCCCCCTACCCTATTTGTCAATTTGTTTTTTTAAGCTCCTCGAAAGCCCAGCGAATGAATTGGTCGGACATAAACAACACTATTCTTCGATTTTTTAGGTTTTGAAAATCTAACGGACATCCAGAGGCTGTCGATTCATTGTGGACGGCAGCGCAGTTAAGTAAAGGCTGACGGACACCACGGTCACTATTTCGCAAAAATGGGGCCTGTTCAAATTGTAACGGACACAGACGACCTTACTTCCGTCAAAGCCGCATAGAATGGGCGGAAATGCACCAAATAGCGTCATCTGAGTCCGTTAGATTTTCAATATCGCAAAAATGCTGCAAATAGAGGTTCTAAGGAGGCTGTCTATTCACTGTAGATAAGAACGAGTTGCGTGC
>NZ_MXQD01000085.1:0-24323 GCF_002165585.1 Paenibacillus sp. MY03
CGTTCTTATCTACAGTGAATAGACAGCCTCTTAAACGACGCTAATCTTCGATTTTATAGGGTTTCTAAAAGCTAACGGACAAACGCGACCTTATTGGCATCTACCATACGCCCAATTGCTTCATTGCGCCCAAATAACGTCTTTCCTGTCTGTTACAATTTGAATGTGATGAAAAACGGACAAATAGCGTCGCTCGTGTCTGTTAGATTGTTTAGCCTTTCTTACGATCCCGTACAAAGCTGGCTTTCACCATGAAAAGGACCTCAGTCTCCACGCAAGTGTGGAGATGGAGGTCCTTTCATCGTAACAGGGGAAGTTCCCCCTGTCTTACGTAAGTGGACAGTCCCTTTAACAGTTGCAAGATACAACAACGCGTTGGATCCACCGCACAATCCACTGCGAAATGAATGCTGCCAGAGAGGCTTCATCCTTCAACAGGCATGCGGACTATAGGCGCTAATGATCGAAAGGACCGACCTTTACACAATTGTGTACTATGGACGCTGACGGCGTCCGTTAGCATTAGTCCAATAGACGCTGACTGCGTCCGTCTGCAGCATCCCAGTTGATGCTCCCAGCGCACGTTAGCATCAGCTCAGTAGATGCGGCATCCGTTAATCCAGTAGACGCTGATGGCATCCATATGCATAAATCCAGGTCCCTCAGCCGCCCGAGGCCAACAATCGCAAAATCATCGTAACCGCTTCTGCTCGAGTCGTCGTGGCCGCCGGGTTCAAGAGGCCGCCCCCCTGTCCTTGCAGTATGCCGCGCTCTACCGCCAGCGCCGTTGGACCCGCGGCCCAAGGCGCCAGCAGGTGTCGGTCCCCGAAAGCGGACAACACGGCGGCATTGCCCGTTGCGGAAGCATCCATCGCGCGGGCGATGATCGTAGCGAATTCCTGTCTTGCGATCGGCTTGCCGCCGCGGAACGTTCCGTCCCCGTAACCGTTCAGCCATCCCGACCTGGCAGCCTCGCCCACATAAGGCAACCCCCAAAGCGGAATGACCCCGACATCCGTGAAGCTTATCTCCGACTCTCCCGCTTCTGATACCAGCAGCGCCTTCCCTAGCAATACAGTAGCTTCCAGCCTTGTCACCGGTTCGTCGGGCCGGAAGGTGCCGTCACCGAAACCCGTCGCGAACCCAAGCTCCATCGCTTCGCGAACCGCCTCCTCCGACCAATGACCGGCGACATCGGCAGGTAGCTTCGCCACCACGCTCGACCTCAATATCATGCTTGAATTCGGCGCCAGTTCCTCCTTTTCCAGCTTGCTGTCTACGAGCCTGACCGATTCCAGCTTCACATAGGTATCGCCGCCTCTAATACGCTGAAATCCTACCACCGCCAGCTCGAGCATTCCGTTCCTGCCCGGCGTCTCGCCGACGCGGGTATGGGCAAGCCGCAGCTCGCCGCGGGACAACTTCGGTTTCACGGCAAAGCCGGAAAGCGATAACTTTGCATCTTCGTAAGCCAGCCTTACAGGATCAAACTTCAGGACAAGGTCGTAAGCATACATGTCCTTGGCATCGTTTAACGTAACGGTAACGTCTATCCGATCTCCGGCTTCGGCGACGGACAGCTCGAAGCCGTCCGCCTCCTTTGCCGATGTCTGCCGCCCCGGCGCGATAGCCAGGCAGAGTAGCATGAACACCATGATTAACAAACTGCTTTTCCGAGACATAAGCCTGTTCACTCCTGCTTTATTGTTCATGGAACCAATCCGATAGAATCATGCGTGCAATGGCTGCCAGCGATTGAATCGTGATTTCCCCTTCATCCAGCAAGTCTGCCGCCTCTATGTCGCTCCAGCCTTCATCGGAAGCGGTTACCCCGAAGAACCCCGCGACGATCGACAATGTCTTTAGCGTTACGTTCGACTCGCCCGCTACAAGCGTAATCCGGCTGCCGCGGAAGACGGATGCAGCTTGCTCCAGTTGCGCGGCAGCTTCGTTTACCGACTGCTGGGACTGACTGTCGTCGTATACCGAATCGGCGGTCGCAATCGCCGCGCCCAGCGCATCAGCCGCGGCTTGCGGATATTGACCGACCTTCGTCCCCGCCGACGAACGTTCCAGCAGCGAACGGGCTTGGTCCAGAACGGAACGCAGCTCCTCTTTGTTCACGGACGGCTGCTGAACGACGGCGTTTTTAAACAATTGAACTGCAGCCGACAACGTCGCCAATGCTTCATTTACGGCAAGTTGGGCGGCATCCGTCTGCGCGTAGACGGCTTCGGCAGCCATAACGGCTTGCAGCAATACGCCTTTCGAGCCGCTTGGATATTGTCCTGGCGAAGAACCCTCGACGGCGCCTACATGTAATTCACGAGCAGCCGCGATCGCGCTTCCCAGCGCGGAACGATCGGCTGCCGAAACTTCGACAGCCGCAACTGCCGAATCAATCGGGATCGCATGAGACTCTCCGCCGCCATCGCCGATGATTTCGAATTTCGTCAATGACACATTTGTCGTACCGACGAGGGCATTCTCCGCCACTCTGCCATGCAGCTGGAACAACTCGCCTTCCGCCGCAAGAGAACCGCCGGTTCCGCTAAGCAATATATTGATCAAACCTTCCGCAGGCTTGACGGCCGTTCCTAGCACGGTCAGCCCCGTTCGGGTTGAAGTAATCGCCGTGCCGGCCAGCTCGAGCAAGCCGTCCTCCGCTTCGAACGTATCGAACACGAACACCTGAGGATCGTATGTCGCGATTACGTTAATCGTCGAGTAGTCAAAGGTACTCTCCGAAACGGAGACGGACAAATTAATCGTTTGACGGGCATAGGCTTCCGCAGGAGCACTCAACTGAACAGCCGGAAGCAAGTCCGGTTCCTCGGAAGCCGCTGCTCCGTAAACCTCGATTTCGAACAATCTTGCACGTTCATCAGTGGCCGGATTGCCTTTTGTAATCGCCAGTCTCAGTCGGCTCGTCTCCACGGGCGCAAAGCGGAGATCGGCATACTCGCCGACGTAATTATCCTCTTCGTTGCCGACAACCGACGTAACCGTCACCCAATCCGTACCGTTCCATGACTGAATCTCGAAATCGGCGAGCTGCATGCCTTGAGAGTCGATCTGACCGCTCCAGAGCCTGACCCCGTTCACTTTCTGCTTCGTATCCCACGCCAGCTCAAGCCAGTGCGGGCCTTCCGCGCCGGATACCCAGCGATCGGCTCCTCCATGTTTTATGCCGTTTACGGCAAACGTTGGCGGGAAATTGCCGCTTTCGTGGCTGGAGCTTGCGGTCACGCTCGCATTTGTCGCAATGTTGGAATTGGGCTGCGGCTCCGTGATGCGAATAATCGCCTCGCCTCTAACGCCGGAGCCGTCATTGGCTTCGGCCACAACTTTGACGGCGCCAGGCGACATGGCCGTCAACAAGCCGTTTCCATCGATGGAGGCAAGCGTCGTTATCGTGCCGTCCAAACCTTCGACTCGCCAAGCTACCGTCCGGTCATCCGCGTTTAACGGCTTTACGTCCGCCGACATAAGGAGCGTTGCCCCTGCATCGAGCATGGTTCTCCGATTCTCGGAACCAACCTGCACGTCAAAGACGTATACGGGTGTTACTTCCGGTTCAACCGGGTTCGGTTCATGCTCCCAAACTTGGATCTCGAACACGCGAGCTCCGTTATCGTTCGACTGCGCGTTTGTCGTGCCTTTCGTTACCCAAAGTCTGATCTTGTCGGTATGGATAACGGGAAACGCCAGGTCGTTGTGGGCGCCGGTGCGGCCATCCTTCGTATTACCGGTCACCGATGCGGCAACTTTCCATGCTCCGTCTTCCCAGTACTGAATCTGGTAATCGCGGATTTGCCATCCCTCGGATCCGGCTCCGGCGCCGCTCCAGAGACGGACGCGGTCGATATCGTAGCTTTCCTCCCAGCTCAGCTCCAGCCAATGCGGGGCTTGGCTACCTGCAAGCGTAATCCATCTGCTGCTTCCGTCAAGCGAACCATCCACGGCCAGCGCCGGCGGATAAAGAGGATTGCTGGAGCTCGCGGTCAACATAGCGAAGCGAGAGAGATCTTGTTTGCCCGGAAGCGGTTCCGGCGGCAATGCCGGCGGCACGGCGGGCGGCGACACCGTTCCGTATTCGTACAGCAGCATGTCATCAAAAATCACGCTGCCCGTTCCGCCTTGTTTGTAAAGATAGAGAATGGCCGTCGTATTGGAGCCGCCGGTCGTAAAGACGACTTCTTTTCCCGTGAACCCGGTACCGCTAACATGGACGTCCTTGGCGGGATTGCCGTAGCTCTTTACGCCGATGACCGCGGAGCCGCCGCCTTCGCTTCTCGCGAAGCCCGACAGCTTATAGATCGTATTCGGCTTGACGGTCACCGTCTGCTCGATGCCCGATACGGCGTTGCTCAGGACCGCGGCATATTCGCCGCTGCGAGCTCCATCACCCACGATGGCCGCGCCGCCAAACGTATTGCTCCAGCCGCCGAACTCCCCGTCTTCGAAGCCGGGATTGGCTAGCAGATTCTCGATCTCCGCCCCTGGAGGGATCTCTCCGACGGGAATGCCCGGTCCCTCGTAAGCGCCGATGTTCGGGTTTCCGACGGCCGGAACCGGATTGCCGTAGAAATCGAGTCCGCCGTTGCCCTCGATGAATTTTCCCGCGCCGATAGCGGGGGAACCTTGCAGCAGCTGATAACCCGCCAGCGTATCCCTGCCGATTCGGCCCGTGCCCGGAGCCGCAAGCAGCGGATCGCCCACAATCTTGTTGGCATCGGCATTAAGCACGTTCTGCGGATGATTGCCGTAGAACAGATTGTTGTCGAACACGTTATTTGTGCTGGAGCCGAAGTTGTAGCCGCCTGATCCCAGATTAACGATCAGATTGTTGTTGTACGTCGTATTTTTCGCCCAGCCGCCCCAGTTCAGCGTGTCGACGACCTTGGTGCCGGAGTTCGGCGGAATGTACACGGTATTGTTGTAAATATGCGTATTCTCCGGCGTTCCGCTGAAGTTGAACACGGCGCCCAGATCGTTTTGGCTAATATTGTAGCGAATGACAGTGTTCCGATTGAAGTTCGCGGGCTGCGTGCCGTCATTGACCGCTAGCGACATGCCTCCGGCGTTGTTGTGGCTGTAGTTGTACTGAATGATCGTTCCTTCGCTTTTGTAATCCGAATCGTACGCCATCGCGTCGCCGCCCGGATACGTATTGAACACCTCGTTGTTCTGAATAACGGAATCCCTGGATTCGAAAAACCAGAGCGGCACATGATAACTCGTCGATCGTTTATGCGTATCGTATACGACGTTGCGTTCGATAAGGCCGTTCGTCGTGTTCAAGATAAAAGCGCCGTCGCCGCCGATGTCGTAGATGACATTGTCGGCAACCGTGTTGTTGAAGGAGAACGGCCTGCTGCCGCCGTTTAGATAGATGCCCACGCTGTCCAGCGAATAGATCCGGTTGTTGCGGATCGCGACGTCCGTGACGACGTAATTCCAGCTTGGATCCCAGACGATGATGCCTCCGTTATGGGCGTAATCCATGGCCAGGCTGCCTTTGACGCTATGAATGTCCAAATATTCGAACACGAAGTGGCGGTACACCTTGGGATTGTTCCAACCGCCGCTATGGCCGGCTACATGGATGCCCCGGCGTTCTCCGGCTGTATTCGCATAATTCGTAATTTCCAGATTGCGCACTTCCCAATATTCCTGACTGTAGAAGTAGACTGCCGCGTCCGCGCCGTCGCCGGCAATTAGAGGTTTCGGCCCTTCTCCGTATTTGTCTATCGCGATCGGATTGCCGGAAGCTCCCGAACCTTTGGGATGCAGCGTTCCTTTCCAGACGCCGCCGGCTTTGAACAGGATGCGGTCTCCCGGCTGGAATACCGTGGCATTTACCTTGTTCAGCGACTTCCAAGCAGTCCCTTCGCTGGTGCCCGCCGCCCCGTCATCGCCTCCTGTAGCATCCACGTAATACACATTCCCCGTTTCAGCCGCCGCAACTATTCCGGCATCTCCTGCAGGTATCGCGATTGCCAAGAATAAGACCGCCGCAAGCAGCAGCTTCAACCATCCAAGCTTTTTTATTCGCAACATGATCCGTCCTCCTATGTCATAGAGCCTTATCGGCCCAAATTAGTAACCGCTTTCATTTTGCGGAATTCTCGTTTACTCCACACCTAACTTGGATTCGTAATAGGCAGGCAGCAGAAGAACGGCAGCCGCTTCTACCCTGGATTGCATATAAGCCGAATACCGCTCCTCCACATATAGTTTCCTGACAACGTCCCGCACCTCCTCGAACTTGGGGACCTCCGCAGCTTGCCAATCTGTCACGCGTGCAATCACATATTGGCCCGCTATTGGATCGTCGATGACGGAAGTAACCGGCTGCCCCTCCGAGGCCTCTTGCAACGCAGTATACAGCGAGTTGTTCGACTTGAACATTCGCGACGCATTGGATTCGTTCAGCTCCAACTTCTCCTCATAGGCTGCCGCCATCCCCGCCGGAAAAGCTGCCTCCGCCAACACGGCCTCCGTTGCTGCTTCCCCTGTCAATAGTCGCTCTCGAATAACCGTTGCCATCCGGAACGCCTCTTCCGTACGTTTATCGCCGTCTTTCCCGTCATAACGATACGTAATGGCGATTTTGTCATACGTCAAACTGTTTGCCATTGGCGACAACATCGTGCTTATCCTTTCGTAAAAGGAAACCAGCTCCCTCTCGTCCATTGGCGCGAACTCGCTCTCCGCCAAACTTTCCTTCGACAATGTCGCCAGCTTGCCGCGGTAAAAATCAATGAACGTCCGCTCCTCGAACTTGGCCGGGCCATAAATCGGCTCACCGTTTGCGACGGCTTTCGCCCTGCGCGCGTTCTCCTTTTCCATCGCCTCAAGCAGGGAGGCATAGGAAACGTCGCTTGTCAGTCCCAGCTCATGCGCCAACTGCAGCTCCGCCTTCATCGCAACCGCATCCTCCAAAGCCAGCTCTCTCAACTTCTCGATCGGTGAAACTCCCCTGATGTCACGCTGCCAGAATCGTTTATCCATCACCACTACCTCCTCCGCCAGGAAAGTTTCAATGACGGAAGCGCGATGAAGCCCCGCGAAATAAGCTAGCTCCTCGGCGGTTATGTCGTCGCCATTGACCGTCGCCACGACGATTTCCGCGGCTGGCGCCGCGAATAACGACTTGACCAGCAGCGCAGCGCTGGCTAAAACGGCCATGGCAAGCAAGGCGATCGTTGACAGCTTAACGAACGTAAGGCGTCCTTCCATGGCGTTATCCCCTTCTCTCAGAAGGAGCCCACCGCTTCGCGCGGCGGGCCTTCCTCTTATTTTGTCTTTTGATACCACTCGTTGGCTTCCTTCGTAATGTCTTCGCCGCCGATGCTCTTCCACTCCTTGACGAAGTTGTCGAAGTCGTCGATCGGCTTTTTGCCGTAGATCATGCTGATGAACGTGTCTCCCTCAAGTTTGACGAGAATGCCGCTCTTCGACTGCATCGCCGGGGTTGGAGCGCCCGTAAATTGCTGAGCGATGGCATACCCGTTTTTCCAGCCGTCGTCTACGATTTCCGCCGCTTTCAGCGTGCTTGGATTGGTCATGGCCGCGCGTTTTTCGGCCGAAGTCTTCGGCTCCACGCCTCTGCTGATATTCGCCAGCATTTCCAGGTTCGTGAACGGATTCTTAAGATCAATAAGCACATATTTGGCTACGCCGACCTTACCGCCGGGAATATCCTCTTCCGCAACCGAAACACTGCCGTCAGCCAAAATCGTGTAATCATAGTCCTTGTACCAGCCGTTCTCGAATTCGTTGCCCGGCTCAAGCGATACTCTTCCGAAAATCCGGTTTAAATACAGGAACAGAGCGTCTACATGATCGAAATCTTCTTTTACCAGCAGGCCTCCGCGCAAAAACGTCGTGTCGCGTGCCGCGGATTTGCCGTTCAGCGTCGGCAGCGGGTAAGGCAGCATATCCGCGCCTTCCACGTTTTTCTTTAGATCCGGAATCGGCCAGTTCGGCAGCCAATATGGAGCGACGACTATGCCTACCCGGCCTTGTCCGATCAGCTCGGCCAGCTTGTTCTCGTCATGCAGTCCCGCTTCCTGCGAAATATAACCCTTGTTGTACCAATCGTTTAACCGGGCAAGACCGTCCTTCATCTCCGGCAGCGTGGAGCCGTGAACGAGCTTTCCTTCCTTCTCCAGCCACTGATAAGGGATCGTTCCATAAGGCCCGAATACCCAGGTGCTCTCGCCGAGCCAGCCCGCGAACGGGTTCGGGTTGTTGCCGCCGGATCCCAGGCTGAGTCCCAATGGAATCAAGTTATTGGTACCGCCAGGTTTCTTGTCGAGGAAGGTCTGCATAACCGTCTCCAGTTCCTCAAACGTCGCAGGCGCCTTCAGCCCCAGCTCGTCTAGCCAGTCCTGACGAATCCACATGACCGCGTTATCGTTGCCGGCATGCGCGAAGTTCGGCAGCGCCATCTTTTTGCCTTCGTGCGTCACTTGGCTCCACATGAGCGGATGAGAGCTGTACAGCTCTTTCATGCCATCGGAGGCGTACTTCTCGAAATCGTCCGTAATATCGCGATAATGGCCCGACTGGATAAGCTCGTTAATAAGCGCCATATCCTCTGTCATCAGCACGTCCGGCAGCGTCTCCTTGGACGTGAGCATGAGGCGAACCTTCGTTGCAAATTGGTCGCCGGGCGACTCCCAGAGGTTTTTGAGCTGAATGCCCAGTTCCTCCAACGCCCACTTCGTGTGAACGTTGTTTTCCAGATTCTCTCCGTTCTTGAACTTGAAGGTGCCGTCCGTCGCTTTGACCGTCGTGATCGTAACGGGCGGATCGAACTTGTGCGTCCCGTTGCGGATCGCCTCGGCGTTGGAGTCCTCCGATGGGGCAGGGGATTGTGAAGCCTCCGCGCTTCCAGTCGGACTGCTCGCAGCGCCGCTTCCTTGTCCCCCGTTGTTCGAGTTCGACGAGCAAGCCGCCAGCAGGGTAATCATCATGATTGCCGCGAGCATAAGTAACATTGATTTTTTGGCCATGTGTCTGCCTGAACCTCCCTTGAATCTGCTGTATTGAGATGCAACCTAATCTTATTACAGCGTTTTCAGCCGGGTAAGAGATAAAGTTTTAAGATCGTATAACAAATTGTTAAGGTTCACGTCCCATTGCGCTCACGGTAATCCTGGGGCGTTACGCCGTAATAATATTTAAACAGCTTGCTGAAGTAAGGCGGATTCTGGAAGCCCAGCTGACCCGACAGCTCGTAGATGCGAATGTCCGTCGTGCGGAGCAGCACGCTTGCTTTCTCCATCCGGTATCGCATAATAAAGTCGCTGATATTCTCCTTTGTCTCCTGCTTGTAGAGCGAGGACAAGTAAGCCGGGTGAAGGCCGACATGATCGGCAATCGCCTGCAGGGACACATCGCCCGCAATGCGGCTTTCGATAAAGCGGTGAATATTCGGGATAAGCGTGCCCTTGCCGTCTTTGACTTCTTTTACGGTGGCGGTCTCCAAGCTTCGAAGCGCCATGTCCGCCCATTCCAACACCCCGTCGAGACGTGTGAACAGGCCCTGCTCCGAGAGAATGTCGGCCTCGAAGCCGGTCAGCTCCAAAAGCGTCTTCCCTTGCAAGTGGGCCGTGTACAAGAAGGCGTTCATGAGCGCGTACGCGACCTCCGTCACATGCTCCTCCGTATCCAGCTTTTTCTCGCGCATCTCCTTCTCCAGTTCGGCAAGCTTCGAGCGCGCATCTTGCCAACGGCCCGCCTCGAACAGCCCCTGAAAGCCTGGCGGCGCATAGAGGGAATCCAGAGAACGGTATTGCGAGCGGCTGTCTCTCTCCAGGATGACGATACCTTGTTCGCTGCGGGGAACCTTTCGAAACCCGTTTAACGATTTGCGGTACTGGTCCACGATCTCCAGAGGGAACAGACGGGGCTCGCCAACCAGCGCCGTGACGGTCCCGCGAAGGAATTTCCCCACTTCGGCTACCAGTTGTCCGGATAAATTTTCCAGCCTCATGGCAGCCTCATTCTCCAATGTACCGTCCGATTTCTCCTGAAGCAGGTAACACAGATACCCAAAGGAATCCTTGCTCCCCCAAACCTCGAATTCCGCTTCCAGAATTTCGCCTGCAATGTTGCGCACGGCATATTCAAGCAACAACGGATCGGGGATCGCGGATTCCGACTCGTCGATCCGAACGATCAGCATGGAGGCATGCCGGCCTGTAGAGAAGTTCAGCCCGTATTCGTTCATCCGCTCGGCGAGAAGCGCGTTCGGCAACCGAATGCCCGACAACAGATCGTTTAACAGATTGGCCTTCAGCATGGGCAGATGGACTCGCAGCGTATGTCGCGCCCGCTGAACGGAATCCATCTCCTCCCAATCCCGCTCCAGCAGCTCCCTTAGGCGCCCCACCTCGTCCATCAGCTCCTCATCCTTCACCGGCTTGAGCAGGTAGTTGGCCGTCCCGTAAGCGATCGCCTTCCGCGCATATTCGAACTCGCCGTATCCCGACAGCAAAATGCATTTGGTCCGGGGATAATGCTCTTGAATATGTTTGCATAGCTGCAAGCCGTCCATGCCGGGCATCCGAATGTCCGTCACGACAATGTCGATCGGAGTGGAGGCCAATATTCCGATAGCCTCCAGCCCGGATCCCGCCTTATGAACACCCTCAATGCCAATGCTTGCCCAGTCGTTCGCCACCATGCTGCCTACAATCATCGGCTCGTCATCCACTAACAACAGCTGACTCATAACCCACTCTCCTCTTCTCCGTCTCCCCTTCTTCGCTCCGCCACTTCAAGGACACTCGGAGTCCTGTGAGCGCGTCCGAATGCGCAAGCGATACGCCGGCTCCCGTGCCGTATCGATGCTTGAGCCGCTGATGCACGTTCCACATCCCGCAGCCCGAAACGTCGTCCATCGGGAGCTCCAGCCGCCCCGCAAGCGCCTTCATTTCGTCGTCGGACATGCCGTCTCCGCTGTCTTCCACGGTCAATTCGTTCCAGCCGTCCGCCATTGTTCCCGTTATTCGCACAACTCCTTGCCCCGGCTTCGGCTCCACGCCGTGCATAATGGCATTCTCGACGACGGGCTGAAGAATAAGCCGCATCACATTCTCGTGAAGCATCTCGCCCGGGATGTCGATCTCGTAAGCGATTCTTTCCAGCCTGTATGTATAAATCTGCAAATAATGCCGAACCAGATCCACCTCTTCCTTGAGGGTGGCCTTCTGATTCTCGACGCGGGTGGTATACCTGTAATAACCGCCCAGATGATAGGCCATCTCCTTGATTACGGCCGTCTGGCCCGCCTTGGCGCTAGCCGCGATAAACGACAGGCAATTGTACAAAAAATGCGGGTTGATCTGCGATTGCAGCTGCTTGAGCGTCGCGAGGCGCGAACGGTTCTGCTCTTCGTAGACGTTATGGACCAAATGCTGAATCTCGCGTCCCATATCGTTGAACCGGTGCATCATGTAGTCGAATTCGTTATGGAATTTCTGACCGATGCGGAAGCCGTAATCGCCGATCTCGAACTGCTTCAAACCCCGAATGAGGAGCGACAACGGCTTCTGCACATGCAAATATAGCAAATAAGATGCGGCTAACCCGAGAGCGATTAACAGAAGCATGCTGACGTAGAACAGATTGCGGCTGTCGATGACCGGCGCGTGAAATTGTTCGAGCGGAACGTAATCGACCAGCCAGGCGTCCAACTGGGGCAAATACGCATAGCTCAAATAAGTACGCTTGCCGTCCACCGTCCGATCGGCGTTGCCGATGTCGTTTAGCCCTTCCGCAAGCAAGCTCGCGCCAAGCTCCGCGTACATCGCATCGCCGCCTTTGTCGACCGAAAACGTCTGGCCGGACGCGGTCAACAGGAAGTTGTGGCCGGCGCTTTCCGCATTGTAGTGCTCGAGCATCTCCCGCACGTTGTCGAGATCGAAACGCACCTCGAACACGGCGTTGACGGAATCGGGATCGCTCTTCGACAGGTAAGGATCCCAGATCAGCATTTGATAATAGGCTGCTCTGGAATCGCCGCCGTCATGGAAGCGCCACACGCCGTTCTCCGACAGCTCCAGCAGCTTGGGATCGTAGGCGCCGTTCGGACTCGTGGAGATTCGGCTCTCGGAGCTCGGCAGATAGACGGACAGCTCGTTCGACCAGTGGCTGGAGAAGCTTTGGAGATACAGCTTCTCTTTGACCAGCGACTGGTATTCGATCATGCGGTAATAATCCTTTGTCAGCATGCTGATATGCAGATCCAGAATCGAGGAATCCCGCGCCAGCACGTTCGAGGATAACGACAATCGTTCGACATTGGACTCGATCTGACTCTTGAGGAAGAGCAGTTGGCTCTCCTTGTACGCTTTCATCTGCTTGTCGATCACCTGGATGCTTGTCGTGCTGAAGTAGGTGTAAAGAATGACGGCCGGAATTAGCAGAATAAGTATGACGCCGGTCATCTTGATAAAGATCGGCCTGCTCCGTTTCACGCGGGGTCCCCCTTAATATATTGACAGCCACCTTTAAGATGTGTTCTATACATCGATTGGCGGATGCCATACAATTTTCCCAGACAGACGGCCAACATCCGCCAATGCCAGGCACGGTATTACGCTACGTTCGCCTTCCCGACCATCACATTCAGGAGGAAGCCTTATGAAGAATAACGACATTATAGCATCAACCGGCCGATCGTCAACCGCGCTGCGTTCAAAAATGCCATTCCGCAAAACCTGGAGGCTGCATCTGCTGCTGCTTCCCGCCGTCTTAATCGCGCTTGTGTTCAAATACGCGCCCATGCCGGGCATCGTCATGGCCTTCCAGGACTTCAAGCCTTGGCTGGGCATAGGCGGCTCGCCCTGGATCGGCTGGGACAACTTCGAGCTTATGTTCACCTTAAACGGCACCGTCCAGGTCATCTGGAACACGCTGATCATCTCCGTGCTGAAAATCATTTTCGGCTTGGCCGTGCCGGTCCTGTTCGCCCTGCTGCTAAACGAGGTTCGCAATATGGGGCTGAAACGCTCCATCCAAACGATGGTTTATTTGCCCCACTTTATGTCCTGGGTTATTCTGGGCGGTATTTTGCTCGACTTGTTATCGCTCGACGGTATCGTAAATCGTCTGCTCACAACGTTGAACATAAAGCCTGTTATGTTCCTTGGCGACGGAGACTGGTTCCGCGTCACGGTTATCGTCAGCGATCTGTGGAAGGAATTCGGTTTCTCGGCCATCGTGTTCCTTGCGGCGTTATCCGGCATCAACCCGGATCTGTACGAAGCGGCGGAGATTGACGGCGCCGGCAGACTGCAGCAGACGATCAACATTACGCTGCCGTCGCTGCTTCCGATCATGGTCGTCGTGTTCACGCTTTCGCTGGGCAGCATGCTTAGCGCCAACTTCGACCAAATCTATAATCTCATCAATCCGCTCGTGCTCGGCAAAGGCGACATTATCGACACGTTCGTATTCCGCTCCTTCCAGGACGGACAATACAGTCTCGCCACCACGGTCGGCTTGTTCAAATCGCTGGTCGGCTTCATTCTTATCAGCGGCGGCTATTATGTCGCTTACAAGTGGGCCAATTACCGCATTTTCTAAAATCGCAGCCGGACATTTTGAACAACCTCATAAAGTGCGAGTTCAAAAAGTTCGGTTTTTAGCACCGAGAAGATTGGATGAAGGTAGAAACTGAGGAGCGGAGCGTAGTGGAAGCTACGTGAGCACCGGAAGTTTCGTCTGAATTCAAGATTCGATGTCGAATACGCTTCTTGGCATACTTCGTGATGGGAAGCGGACTTTTTGAACAACCCCTTTAACAACCCAACGACGGAGGTAGACCTGCTATGTATTACAAAGATCCATCGTACAGAGTGTTTTATTACATCAATCTGGCTCTGCTCATCGGGATTTCGATTTTGTGCATCCTGCCGATGATCCACATCTTCGCCGTGTCCCTGAGCGGGAAGTCTGCGGCCGAAGCAAATCTGGTTACCTTCTTCCCGATCGACTTCAACTTCGAGAGTTACACCAAAACGTTCGAAAATGATAACTTCGGCAACGCCATTATCACGTCGATTTGGCGCGCGATAACGGGTACCACGCTTGGCATGATCGTGACGATCATGGCCGCCTTCTCTCTATCCCGGAACTCCGCGGAGTTCCGAGTCCGCGCGCTTTATGTCTGGTTTTTCCTATTCATCATGATTTTTGACGCTGGTCTCGTGCCCAACTACTTGCTTGTGCAGAAGGTCGGACTCGTCAATTCGTTCTGGGTGCTTATTCTGCCGGGGCTCGTCAACGTTTGGAATATGATTTTGATGATGAATTTCTTCCGGGCGCTGCCCAAGGAATTGGATGAGGCGGCCATCGTGGACGGAGCGACCTCGTTCCGCATTCTGTTCTCGGTGTATCTGCCCATCTCGCTGCCCGCGATTGCGACGATCTCGCTCTTTACGATGGTGGGGCACTGGAACAGCTGGTTCGACGGCATGCTCTATATGAGGTCGCAGGAGCAATGGCCGCTCGCCACGCTGCTGCAAACGATCGTCGTCGTACAGGACTTCAGCAAAACCGGCATTACGCCGGAAGATCTGGAGATGATGTCCAACCGCAGCGTCAAGGCGGCGCAAATCTTCATCGCCATGCTGCCGATTCTCGCGGTATATCCGCTGCTGCAACGTTTCTTCGTCAAGGGGATCGTGCTGGGGGCGGTGAAGGAGTAGGGGCTTTTGTCCCTGGAATAGAGTGGGGCTGTCCAATAAGTCTCAAAAAATAAAAAGTTGGGCGGAAAAAACGCAATGTTTTTCCGTCCAACTATTGTGTTCCTGCTTTTTCTAGAAAGTGGCGAGCTGGATGCCTGCCACTTAACATTCCACCAAAACGGGGCGTCCAGCATTCCGTTTTCACTGACTTTGGAAAGCCATTTTGCCAGGTGCGGCCTGTTTGGTGAATTGTATATGAATTATCATACACGTTTGGCCAGATGCCGGCCTTTTTGTGGTTTGTGTATGAATTATCATACACGTTTGGCCAGTTGCCAGCCTATTTGGTGGATTGTGTATGAATAATCATACACGTTTGGCCAGATGCCAGCCTATTTGGTGGATTGTGTATGAATAATCATACACGTTTGGTCAGATGCCGGCCTTTTTGTGGTTTGTATATGAATTATCATATGACTTCGTTAATGGTATCACTGCTGACATCTCCATACTCATGTCTTCTTCCATAGTTTCAATGATTCTCTATATTCGCTAGATTACCAGCACGTATCCAGACCGTGAGTCTCATGCGCCAAAGCTTCCATAAAGAAATAATCGCCGTAACTCGTATATTCCATCCTTCCGTTGGAATGCGTCAGCAAACCGTTCACCCCTTTGTCGGGATTGAAGTAAAGATGCGCCAGCGAATCTAGCGCCGCCCTCTTGTAACGTTCGAGCGCCGCATTCTCCCCGTGTTTGCTCATCCTCTGGATGGCGCACACAACGATGGCCGCCGCGGACGTATCCTTGTTGTATGCCAGATTACTGAGATCGGAAGGATCCCAAGGGAAGGCGGATCGGTTCTCGGATGCAATCGCCGGCGTTGCCTCGGGCAGGCGGAAATCCCATACCGGCACGCCTTCTTCGCCCGCCTGCTCCGCAAACCGAAGCGCCAGCTGCTCCGCAAGCGCGAGATATTCGGGCACCCGCGTATACTCGTAAGCGATGGCCAAGCCGTAGATGGCCCAGGCCGCACCTCTCGCCCACCAGGAATCGGTGGCGTAGCCGCAGTAATTTTCCGGCTGAACAGGCGCCCCATCAAGCACCGAGAAGCGATACGCGTGATTGACCGAACCATCCTCTCTGATGAAATACTGTATCGTCGTCCGGATATGCTCCGTGGCAATATTCGCGTAGACGGGATGTCCGGTTTCCCGGCTGGCCCAGAACAGCAGCGGCAAATTCATCATACAGTCGATGATGGCGAGCCCTTTGCTTTGCGTAAAAAAATGATTTTTCGCCAGCTCATCGTCCACATAATCCGGCGTTCGATTGTTCATTCTGCCCCAAGCCTGGATGTAGTGGCCGTTCGGAACGTATCGCTTGATTAATTCATCGGCCGCTTTGACGCTCAGCTCCTTCATTCGCGTTTCGCCGGTCTGCCGATACAGGAACACGCTGTATGGAGAATACAGAAACCCCAGGTCATGCATCGTTTCCAGTGAATCGCGGTTGACCTTGTTGTAAAAATAATCGTAGCCGGTGCGGAGCCAATTCAGAAACGCTTCATCCTTCGTAATCGCATAAGAGATGCCTGCCATTCCGGCGAAAAAACCTTGCGTCCAGCAGAACACATGGCTGAGCGGTCTGCCCGGCTGCTGCGCATCGGAAAAGTAACGTCCGTCGAAGCAAGACTTCAACGGAAATTCCCGCCATTCGTTTCCCATCTCTCTCATATTTCTCCTTGTTTTCTCCACGCTTATGTTCAGTATCTCGCCATAGCTCATCGTTGCCCGCGCTCCTTATTCCGGAAATCCCGTTATTCTAGTCAATTCGCTCAGCCTGGCTCAAGCTTACCGGCCGCGCCAATCCAGATCCACGGACGCTCTGCGGCGCGAGGACTCCATGATCGCAGCAATGATGACATCCACATTGAAACCATCGGTCTGGTTGGGAGCCCCTTGCTTTCTTTGAATTAAGCAATCGTAAAAGTAAAGCATTTCGACATGGAACGGATCGATGGCATCATACCGATATTCGGTCGATGTCCCGCTTTCATTGTCATAGTGAACGAGCAGGGCCGCGCGGTGCTCCGACTCATCCCATTTCGCCGTGTATAGCTGAATCCGCCCTTTCGTCCCATTGACCTCCATGCATTCATCCCATCCGTTGCGTTCGTAGCCGATCTTGTCGAGCGGATGAATCGCCGTCTCGTAGCTGGCCACGAGTCCATCGGCGTATTCAAACAACGCCGTTGCTTTGCGATCAATCTGCGTACCCGGGATAAAATCTACGTTGGCATACAAGCTCTTCGGCCTGCCTAACAAATGCAAGGTCATATCGATCATATGGCTGCCTGCGCATTTCACTACCGCACCGCCGTAGCCATCAAGCACCCATTGGTGCTCCGAACCATCCGTATGCTCGTAAAACTGTCCATCCCATTTCTGATAGGCGCGCACCTGAGCGCTGAACAATCGGCCCAATCGGGGCAACAATGCCTTCGCTTGCTGTACAGCCGGAAAAAAACGTTTCATATACGAAGTGAAAAATAACTGCCCCGAGGCTTCCGCGACACGAACGATTTCCTCTGCTTCATCCGCGTCATTCGCCATCGTTTTCTCACAGATCACGTCCTTGCCCGCAGCCAGCGCCGCCAGACAAATCTCCCTGTGAAACTTGGCGCTGGTAAGGACGCTGACAACTGTCACCTCCGGATTGGCGATGAGCTCGCGATAATCGGCGGAGTAAGCCGCGCCAAAAGTCTCGACATAGGGCCTGGCCGCCGATTCATGGATATCCGAGATGTGAATGATATCCGCGCCGGCTCTTCTCAAGCCTTCAAAATGAAACCTCGATATATTTCCGCAACCAACGATTCCAAACTTAGGTTTCATACCCGTTTTCTCCTCTTCTTATCCCTTTATGTCCAGCAGTCGGATTACGCATTGACCATTACCATCTTGACTGTCGATTCCTTGTCCGCCCGCAGCAACCCCATCGCCTCGGGAAATTGCTCCAGACTGAAGGTGTGGCTGATCAGCGCCTGTCCGTCAATAACTCCCGATCGCAGCAGCTCCACACATCTTGGGAAATAAAGCGCCGGCGAAGCATGCGAGGCTCGCAGCTGAAGCTTCTTGAAATGAAATTCGTTGGCATCAAAGGTGATGCTCGCTCCGGCTCCGTATTCAATGCCCAGAAAGGCTGCGATCCCTCCCACCTTCAACGTACGCAGCGCCGGTGGAATCGCCGCAGGCGGAGCGGTTACCAGGACCCGATCGACACCGCCATCCGCATAAGGATACTGCTCCAGGGAGACTTGATCCGTATAGATGATCTCGTCTGCTCCCCATTGCTTGGCCAATTCGATTCTTCGGGTTGAATGCGATCGGGCAGCGGCATAGATTTTCCTGGCCCCCATAGCTCTCGCCAGCCGCAACGCCATCAATCCGATCGGACCTAAGCCCACGATCAACACATCATCATTCAGTTTCACATCCGCTGTATACACCAGGTCAAGCGCGACACCCAGCGGCTCCAGCAAGGAAGCCTGCTCGAACGACAGTCCGCTATAGGGAACCACGCATGCCATGGGAACAATGATATATTCAGCAAATCCCATTGAGCCTTTCAGCCAAAAGTTCGGGCCCTTATTACAGAGATCGGAGCGGCCGTTGCGGCATTTGTCGCAAGTACGGCAACTGGTCCCCGTCTCCAGTGCGACAGTATCCCCGATCTTGGTATGCTCGACGCGACTGCCCACCTTCTCCACGATCCCCGCAATCTCATGCCCGACAGGCTCCCAATCGGATGCGCCGACTGCGGCGCTCGTCAAGTCCGTGCCGCAAATCCCGCATGCTTTTACTTTTACGAGCACCTCATCCGCTGCCAATTCCCGCAGCTCCACTTCCCGAAGCTCAAATTCAAACGGCGCTTTTATGTACGCAGCCTTCATATTTGTCCTTCTCCTTTCCCGAGAACACGAGCCAATTTATATTCTTTGAAGCATGTTCCAAATGGAGATACACCAAAGCATGCCAGCCTGCTGTTGCCCCAATAGGGTAAAATGTTGGCTGTTGGCCGTAACCGCGCGATGAATGCCGATCCCCCCAAGAATATCCGTATCCGGCCCCGGCGCGAAGCCTGCTGTATCCCACAATTCATGAATGGCTTCGCGAATCCATCCTTCTTCAAGAGGTTTCGAATAAACCTCTGGATGCAAGGTAGATTTGGCTGGCATCCAGAGGAAAGAATGCTCCCATTGCCGTTCCAATTCGGTTTTGATCGCAATTAATCTGCTTATATAAACATCTGTTGGCGTCGCTTCAATAACATCCGATTCTCCCTGCTGCCAGAGCAACGCTCTGAAATCCCCGACCGATTTCCCGGCATGGAGAAGTTGACGATATAATCGTTCGCCCGGCATCCACTGCCGGGAGGCTGTAGAACTGACAGCGACATTAACCATTCCGATCGGAACCCGGAGCAACGGAAGCAGATGATTCATCGCCGCCGGCCAAATCGTCCCCTTGAGTCTTGTGTCATGGATATCGCGTATTCTAACGCCAGGTTGCGGATCATGGGCTATTCTCCAATCCCCGGCGATGGAATCATAACAGCTGATTCTCCCTTCCGGATCTTGGATCTGGAGATATTCATCATTGCAATTCTCGGCATACGACTGACCCGCAATGACAAAAACCTCTCCTACGCCTATAGGTTCAACAGAGGATTCAATCATGATATCGCCCGATTTGTCGGTGAGACGAAGCTCCAATCTATACCAACCCCCGGCGGGAACCTTTAACGTTGTTTGAAATGTCGAAGCTCGCCACTCCACCTCCATTTTCATCCAGTCGACCGCTTCTCCATAAGCATCCTGCATAAGCACTGTCCTTGCCTCCAACTGAGCCATTTCCAAACTACAGGAAATATTGCCGGAAATAATTACGGTGCCCTGTCCTGATAGTGGACCTCCCGGATGATTGGCATAGGATTTCATTGGATCATATCCATATCTTTGAATAACCTGGTAGGGTTTGGGCTGTTTGAGTGTCAATGTATAATCGCTGCTCGTAGTTGTTGTCATATGACAACTCCCTTCCGTATTCCCATCATCTTTATTCCGTCGTCAACAGATTATAAATCACTTGCGCGGCTTCGGCGCGCGAGGAAATGCCCTTCGGAACGAATTGGGCAGCCGTCCGGCCTTTGATCAGTTGAAGCTCCGCCGCTGCGCTTACCGAGTTGAACGCCCAGGCTGAAACCTCATTTATATCGGCGAAGCGGGTGGCCGAATAGACGCCTGGCTCTTTGCCGTACATGATGGCGTAGGCGCGCATCAGCATGACAACCATCTCTTCGCGAGTAATCTTCCCGCCCGGATCGAACCGTATTGCGCTCTTCCCGTTCACCAGGCCTACTTTATGCGCTTTGGCGACCGCAGCGGCGAACCAATCCGATGGCTTGATATCCGTGAATGCTATCTTAGCCTCGCCGGAAAGCTGCAATGCGTTCACCAGCAACATGGTAAATTCCGCACGGGTCGTGGCGCGGTTCGGTTCGAATGTTGTTGCGCTGGTGCCCGAGACAATTTGCTTCGCTACCAGTTCTCTGATCGCTAAATACGCCCAGTGGGTCTGGGGAAGATCGGTAAACTTTAATGGGGCGAGGGCGTCATCAATCGCAACCGTTGCCTGAACGCCAACCGTTTGCGCTGTGGATGCCATGCGGCTGTCCACGAGCTTCACATCCGCGATTTCTATGGCGGCAGATCCGGCTCCCCGCGCGGTGAACGTTAACGTAACCAATGTCATGTTGCCGCTGTCGCCGGGAACTTTGCCGATCTTTGTATAGGCGTACCGGATATGTCCTTTCGAGGTTTCCCCAGCCGTAAAGCCGTAACCGTCTGAAGGGGCCTTCGCGCGCCGGTAGGTCAGCTTGTCGGGATCATAAACGATATTCACTTCGTATCCGTATACGTCGTTAAGATGTTTTCCCTGCACGACAACGGTAATATCATCATTTGCGGCAGGTTTCCTATTCGAAATCGACAGGGAATAAACCGGATCCGCCGCCGCTAACGCAGCCTGAGGCAGCAAGACCAACAACAATAGCATAGACAATCCGAGAACCAATCGTTTTCGCGGCATCCTTGCATGCTCCTCTTCTGACGGATAGAGGATGGCAGCACTGCCATCCTCTGTATACCTATCTGCCATTCTATTTGGAATCAGGTTGTTATCTGAGAAGCTTGACTGCTACCAGCGACAAGTCGACGATGTCGATCTGTCCGTCATTGTTCAGATCGGCGATCTTGATTGCGGACCAGTTAGCATCAGAGGATGTTTTGCCATAGGATCTGGCCACGATCGCCAAGTCGCCTATGGCAATCGTGCCGTCCCCGTTCAGGTCTTCCGCCGCGTGCCCGATATCCGCCACGCTGATGCTGAAGTTGAACGGCACGTCTTGCAACTGGATATCAGCATTTTCGCCGTCGCCAACCGTTGCGTTCGTCATCGCAATGTTCGTTGCCGCGGCAGCTTCCAGCGACTTGGCCTGCCAAGCCAACGTCACCAGATCGCCATCCGCCGCGATGCCGTTCTCATTGCCCAAGCTGGCGATAATCAGTTGGACTTCGCCTGCTTCGTCATCTTCCGCCTGCAGGATGGTGATCTGGCCTGTCAGCGCTGTCGCGGACACAAATTCCACCTTCGCCGGATCGTACTGGATCGTCAAACCCTGAGCGTAAACCGCGTCGGTTATATGCCGCAATCCGTATGTCATCGTAAAGGAGGTGCCGGCATTAACCGTGTCATCACCCGACAATACCGCAGACAACGATGTTGCGGCTGCATCGACGGTTACGCTGATGGTTGTCGTCCTTGCGATCCCGTTCGGATTGGCAACCCCATCCGGCATGGTAACGGTTCCATCTACCGTGAAGGTCTGCGCGGCCGTCAATGCCGGATCATAGCTTGCAGCTTCTACATCCCAGGTTACATCGGCATTCACGCTTCCGGCATCGGTTGCCAGCTCAACGGTGGAAGGCAGCCCAAGCGCTGCCGCCGTCTTGGCTGTTCCATGTTCTACGCCTGTAATGGCAGACGGCGCTTGAATGGACACTAACGTCGCTGTAGGCTCCTCATTATCGTCCGGGTCTCCATACGGATTTAAGGTCAATACGGCCGATCCAGTGGAAATAATGCCAAAGTAGCCTTCATCCGTGATGTAGCCGTTTGTATCCAGATAGTCAAAGATGGTTGTTCCGTCAATCTTGACAATCAGACGAACGCCATCGTCCACATCCAGCGCTCCAAACTGAACGGAATGTTCTGTACCGGATGACACCAAAGTATTGGGCACGGTGAGGACCCCTTCCGGAAACGCACCGGTTGGTCCGAAACGCTGCAATTCAAACGCGTTATTCTTTGCAACGAATAAATAACTGGTCGTGGTCCAGGGAGCTGCCGATATACTTTGCGACCGAAGCGAAAATCCTTGCCACATGTTATCCGTGAAATCAAATCCCGCTTTGAAGCTCCAGATCGCATAATTGGGCACCTTTAAATTGTAGCCCGCAAAACCATTGCCTGACGGAGAGAACGTCAATCCGCCTTCGGGCGTAGTGGAGAAGTAGTTGGGATTGTCGGCTGCCCAGTTGGATCTGTTCGTCAATAATTGTTCCAGATCGACTACGCCCTGAACCTGCTTTCTCTTAAATGCCGTCACGCTTTGCACAAGCGCTGCCAGGGCAGAATCGATATCGTCCTGCGTAGCGTTAGCATCATGGATTACTGCGTTGGCACTGGCAATCGCCAGTTGAAGCTCCGTCAATGCTTCTTCCGGGAACTGACCGGGCTCGGAGCCTTCAACCGAAGCCGCATGCAGACTTGCCGCTTCTGCAGCTTTGTTCATAAGCTCGTAGTTGTCGGTCACTTCGTTCATGGCAGTCGTAAACTGAGCTGTGCCCAAATCATTAACCTTGCTATCCGGATATAACGCCGAGTCGCTGATCGCCAGAACCTGCCAATAATAGTCCTTGGCGCCGTATTCCAGATTGTCCAGCTTCAAGTAATTTTCAGGCGCTTCCCCCTCATAGATAACGTCGGTGAGCGAGCTGTCTGTGGCTACCGTGACCTTATAACGGTTTGCGCCGATTGCGGGCTCCCACATCAGCGTCATTCCGTGAGCCGGAATCTCAATGTCATTGTTCTGCGGATAGATGAGCTTGAAATCCGCAATTTTCGGGAAAGACGTTCGATAAGCGTTCAACTTAAGCCCGATATCGCTGTACACAGGCGCCGTAAATCCGCTAATGCCGAAATTGCCCACCGGGTTGAAATTGTTATTATCAGCATCTTCGAACAAGCTTGCATCGGTCACCATCACATTGTCCGTGAATGTCCCTGTAGGCAGCGCCGAATCCGGCACGGAAATGTCGTTCGTCTGAAACAGGACATTGCGGGTAAACGTATTGTATTTCGGTTTATAGGGCTCGTCGGCCAACAGGTTGGCCAGTGTTGGGAACCGCGATGTCCACAGATCGCTAGTTGCCGGCATGGCGATATACCTCGTATACAACGTGCCGTTAGGCGGTTGAACGAGCGGGCCGGCCGCTCCCCCGCTCAAGTTGAGCAGCTTGATCGATGAAGAAGTGGCTCTAACCGATTTGGCTACGATATTGCTGTCAACAACGTTATCCCTTCCGCCGTGGATGAATACTGCCGAACTCGTGTTATAGAATATATTGCTCGTTATGCGGAAGCCGCTCAGCTGGTCATCCAGATAAATGGAATATCCGCCTGCGCCCTGCAAACCGGAAATATCATGCAGCAGGTTGTTCCGAATGATATTGCCCTGGTGCGTATAGTCGCGTCCTCCGTAAATGGCGCCGGCGTCGGAGGATTGTTTGACAACCGAATAGATTTCATTGTTTTCAATGACATTATCGTTGCCGCTAATCCCAATGGCTTCGTGAGGAGCTTCGTTCATTACGTTGTTCCGAACGGTAATGCCCACCCCGCTAATGGAAACTGCCGGAGAATAGGTTTTGTTCACCGTGCTGAATCGTGTGAATACATTGTTGCGGATTTCAATATTGGCGGGAGCCAGCGTTGGCCGATATCCAACATTCGTCGTATAGACGCCCCCCTTGCCGATATTGCTGAAATCAGAGTCGGCTACTTCTACATGGAGCGAGCTTTCGATCACAACGGCAGTTGCGCCGATATTATGGAACCTGCTGGCCGCGATTAAGATCGAATCGCTTCCTGTCATTTCGATAGCCCGATGATTTGTCTCCTCGAAATCAAGGCCGATCAATTGGAGATAGCTGGCATTCGTCATCTTTACTAGCGCCGTATTCAGGCTGGACAACTGGATATCGCTCTGCGAAATGTCATGAGGCGCGTACAAATACAGGATGCCGCTCGTTCTATCAAGGAACCATTCCCCGGGCATATCGATTTCTTCGAGCAGGTTGAACACATAATACCTTTTGCCTTCCGCAACCCCGTACGGCGTTGTTTGCTCGACGGCTATCGTCTTTGCAGTGGTGTCCACATCGGTAACCCGCATCGAATCGATGTACCAGTCCCAGAACCAATAGCC
>NZ_MXQD01000086.1:0-229 GCF_002165585.1 Paenibacillus sp. MY03
GCATGGGAACATTAATGCAACGCTAGTGGAGCTTTTCCCTCTATTTTCTGATGCGGTATACGATTGGTCTCTCCTCGCACTTGCTGCCACAGTGAGGATACCACGATCGAAGTCTCTCGAAGAGGAGCAATCGCGCTATTTTCAAAAAGAAGGACCTCATCTCCCACTTTACAGTGGAATTTGAGGTCCTTTCACGTATAAATTGGGACGTTCCCCTATCCTGCGAACA
>NZ_MXQD01000087.1:0-23375 GCF_002165585.1 Paenibacillus sp. MY03
TGGGACGTTCCCCTATCCTGCGAACACTTTTGGGACCGCCTCAGCTGTCTCTATTGCGTCTAATCGTGCTTAGCTCACCGGCGGAATGCTGCGTTCGGGGTGAAAGGCTCCGATTTCATGGTTTTCCAAGGAGAAAGGGAACTTTCCTCCTTCGTACGCGGATTCGGGGTTAGGACGGCTGACGGGCTCAGGGCCCGAGACGCTAAGAATCCAGGCGGCGTACAAACGGCCGAGACCTCGCATCAGGGGCGGCAATAGCAGCATAAATACCAGGCCGACTCCGCCGGCAACCCATGAACGCTGGGCGGAGTTCATCTCCCATCCAAACAGTTCGTCGAATCTCCAATCGCTTGCGAACAAGTTAAAATCGAACAATCGCATGCTTACTTCGTAAGCTGCCGGCGAGAGCATGACCGCCAGAGCCGTAATGGGCAACACGATGGCGAAGGTGAACGCTGTTATGCCGATTGGCAGCTGCAGGATCCCGAACAGAATACCGCGATACGATCTGCCATCCTTCAGGACGGACAGCAGCCATGCCCGCCATCCCTGCTGTTCGCCGGCTGTCGCTTCCGAAGGAGCCGAGGCTTCGGGATATTCTTTTCCTTGCAGCCAGGCTGTCGCGTATCTCATCTCGCCTAGCATGATTGACCGGCAGAAGACCAGCGTTGCCGCCAGCAAAGGCAATCCGATCAAAAATACCGACAACGGCAGGCTTGCGGATAATCCCGCTACGATGATGACAAATGCCGCGATTCCTTTGGGGAGCGACAGGACAAGCATTTTCCACGCTATTAAGGCGCTGGGTTTTCTCATAATGGCAACCACGCTTTCTCGTTTTGTTGCTCTCATTGTAGCCCTTTTCTCTTAATAGAATCCTCCTCCTGACGAACGGAATGTTTGCCGGACTTAGGTCTAGTTCGAGAATCCGAATCGTCGTGCCGTGCCGATAGCATTTTATTTGCCTTTCATTTCAGTCTACGCCAGATATTCGCCCATGATCTCTTCGATATCGAATGGGGTGACCCCTCCATCGACCGCGAAGATCGACTCCGCCTGCTCCCTGTCTTCCACGATTTCGCCTCTAGCCACCGCATGGAGCCGGAACAGATCGTGCAAGTCCGGCTTTCTAAGCCTGCTCATCGCTTGACCCATTAGCGACATCCCCCGTTTGTTTCCCTCTACGTTATTGTTGTAGTCCGGGTGTCTCGCAAGAGCAAGGTCGCTCCAGATCATTACCCGCTCCGCCAAATCCAGAATGACGGGAATCGCAATCGTTGTATTCGCAGTCAAATCGATCTTGTCGACCACCGTAGACGGTTCGAAGATTTCTCCGGAACCCGGCTTCCTGCGTATCATCCACCCCGCAAAACATTCCGGCAAATCGCAAAACGGCTGCGCGGTGAAGGCTTGCAAAGCAGCGACCACGTACCGTCCGCCGTATTCGACGATCGATGGGATATGGAGATCGATAAATTCGCATGCGCCACTAGGAGCAGACACGATATCTCCGCTGTGAACGGCCAGATACTTCGAGGAACGCAGGTTCGTGTAGGAGATATGCTCGATATAGTTCCAATTGCGATCATATAGGACGGCAGACAAATCAATATCGACTCGTCCCGTCGGCCGTCCATCCACTACCCCTTCTTTCCACCAGTTAAAGAAGCGAACGGTATCCCCCTTGGGCATCGGGACCCGGCTCCCTCGAACGATCGTACGCAAAGCCTTGCTAGCCGAACGTTGGGAAAACGGAACGAGATACGTGCTTAATCGCTGATCAATGAACGTCTTACCCAGCGGGGGCAGTGCAGAGAAGCGGCGGATCAGTTCATGCTCGCATACGTCTACGATCGACTTGCATACCTCGCCTGGGATCTCGGGGAGCGCGTTAGGGATGACGAACGCTTTGGCTACATTACCTTTCGGAAAAAAAGTTCGCAGTCCGCGAAATTCCGTGCGATGTACGAAATGGCACTTCACCTGCAGCAATACCGGCGTCGAAATCTCATGGACGACTTCCTCAAAGGCGAGTATCACGTAATCCGCGTGTTCCGTCATACGCGCGAGTTGATCCAGCCTTCTGGCGAATTCGCCCGGACGTTGCATCAACAGATCGATCAGCGGCCAAACTTGCTTCCATTGGAATGCTAGTTCGACGCTGCCGCCATAAGTAGGGAACGGCTTATGATTACGCAGTATATCAAAGGCTTCATGGCACCGAGAGAATCGGTTCTTATATTCGGAAGGATGTAGAATTTCTCCAAGGCGAATCCAGCGCTGCTTATGTCTCAGCATATCTTCCGTAATGGGGTAACATTGTTCCAGCAGGGCGAGCAGCAGCTTTCTTTCCGGGCGCGTGAATTTACGGAATCGGGTTGCTTCGGCCAAGCTTACATCCCCGTCCGACCAAGCGACGGCCAACCGCAAAACATCGGTCGCCGTCTTTATGTATCGGCCGATCGCCTTCGGATCCGCTTTGCGATGCTTGAGAAGCGATCCTGCTACAAATGCGGCATTTTCCTTAAATGGAATTTCGGCAGGTAGAATCTCGTTTAACTCCTCTGCTCCGGCCTGTTGGATCGTTTTGTCGATATCCGTTTTGTCCGTCTCGGAAATCGAACCCTTGGCCTGCATAAGCTGATGAATCAAAACATGGAATTCTGCCTTCGTTCCCAGATCAATGACTTTAAGTTGGCCCTCCTCCGCTAGCGGCTGCCTGCTCTTACTATCGTACAGGGGAAGGTCTAGCGTAAAGTAATGATACAGGGCGTTTAAATACAGGTCAGCCTCGGATTCCTCCATCATTTGCGAGGGGAACCCCGGGTACATCGGCCGATATTCGACATGGGCTCCAACCATCTCTTTCAGATGAACGATTAACTCGTTATAAAATACGCCAAATGCATCCGACGGCATTGTGCTCACTTCACGGATTAAGCGGGGCGAGAAACGATATCCTAGGCTTTCGATATTTTTCGAAGCGGTAGCCAACCACGTCTTGGAGACGGGATCTCCGCTTAGCCTTTCCACCACTACCTTGTTTTTCCGGCGCAAATACATTCCATGGATCATCGTTAGCTCACCCCAATAAAAAAATCTTCAGGAAAGCTGCGCCCTAATTCGCCAATTTGAGTTAGAAGGAAGGATCGCAATAGCCTGAAGATCAGAGCCCTGAGCCGTAACTCTAGGGCCCTGATGAATGCATCATCTCATTTTTCCGTGGACCCGAACAGGGTAAATGTATTACGATCCATCCGCTCCATCTCTTTGACGATCAGCTACTCAATGCCTCTATGATGACCTGCTTGCTCCGCTTCGCTCGTATCTTCGCCGAGCACGTGGTTATCTTTTCAACACAATCGAATGAAAGCTTCCGGAATCCCATACCGTACCGGTTCCCCAGCCGTAGAAGCCTGCAGTCCCGTGATAGCTGCGAAAGAAATAGCCCTGCAACGCTTCTACCTGCGCCGGATCCACCTGAATGCTGGCAAATGGAATGACTTGAATCGATATCCAGCGATCCGTATGGACGGAGGTGTAGGCCTCCCATGCGCCGCTATAGCCACTGTCCTGCGCGGGTCCGCTGTATTCCAGCTTCAGCCCTCCCGGATTGTTGAAGAATACATAATAGCTGGAAGCGTCCGGCTCCCCCGTGATAAAGGTTTCATTATCATCATCCGCGCCACTGGCCCACCATTCGTTCGGGGCACTATCGCTGGTAATTAAGCCCTCGATGTTGCTGTCCATATTTTCATAGGCGACGTACAAATTCTCATCATCCCATAGCAAGTGGACTTTGGTCTCTACCGGAGCTGGCGTGGTCGAATTGATCGCATAGAAATCTCTGGCCGCCACCGCATCTGCCCATGGTCCTTGCGTGAAGTCTGTCGCGCCAACAATCGCTTCCTTCTCCGCAGTCGTATACACCGCTTCCGCCTGCAAGGACGGCATCTCGGTATATTGCGCTACCATCGCTTCAAACGTGGTTTTGATCGGCTCGATACGCGCCTGGATCGCAGCATCTGCAAGGCCCCAAGCCTGATCCAGCGCCGCCTGGGCTGCTTCGGCTATTCCTGCCTGAACGATATATTTGCCGATATACGTATTTGTGCTCGTATTGTAGGCAATCACATCATCATACATGTTCCAGCCTTGCTCGATTAGCGAATAATAGGTACCCATTGCGCCAGCGGCCGGTCCGAATACTTTGGTAATATAGTCAGCCTTAAGCTGTTCGATATTGGCATCCGGATTCCACATGAGCTTCTGGAATAGCCAGAACTGCAACGCATTAATGCCCCAATTCGGACCATTGGCGTCTACTACGCCTTCCGGGATAACGCCAGTCAAGCCAAGCTGCCGGTAATATTGCATATCAGCCTGCACTTTGGCGGCAATCGGGCGCTCATACTTATCGGACAAGAAGGAACCGTAGTAATTGTACATGACGATATTGGACGTCTTCTCCAGCCACCCAGCAAGCTTGGCTACATAGGCCCGGTTCGGATTAGACAGCTCCGGCGTATTGATCGGCTTCCGGTCATCACCCGAGATCGGGGCCAACACGATAATAATATTGTCTTCCAAGGCTATGCGCGGCGGCACCTCTGTGAAAAAATAAGCAAAGGTCGCAATCTGCACCCCCGGATTCGTCACCTTGACCTGGCGGGCGATTTTGTTCAAAAAGGTGTAAAAGACCGTCGATTTGTAATCTGCTTCATGCGGTTGAATCGTGATGCCATCCTCGGTCACGAACGGCTGGTTACTAAAGCCTGCCTGCTCGAAATAGTGCGTATCATTGATGCCGATGCCCACGACCTCAATCGGATTGTCCTCCAGGAAGGCGGCTACCCGTTCGGCAATAACGCCCGGCACATCAGGATGGTAGAAATTGATTTGCGTCTCATGCCCGACCGGCAGCGGGTCGCCGTTCGCGTCGGTGTTGTAATAATCCGGATGGTCGGCAAAGTAAGCTTCATTGGGTAGCCAGAATGCCAGATTATGCCCGATATTGAACGGCTTGATGCCCATCTTGCTGTGTTCCTGCCAGAGCGGCATATTCTCGAACTCGGCCAGCTTGCTGTTCAGCTTGTTGCGTGCCATCATCTGCTCGGAGCCCGGATCGGAATGGTATTCGCCGCTTGCTCCCAGCCCGGTGAGATGCCAGCCGCGCAGCCCGAACGGCGAGCGTTCGGAATAGTTAAAGGCTCCGATCGTGATTGTCGGCTGCTCTTCATAGACCGTCCCGATGGAAGTCGAACGGGTCCACAGAATGCCAGTATTTTTCTCCAGAAAATCATACACGCCGTTGAGCACGCCGCCTGGCTCCGCAGCCAAAATATACACGTCATTGCCTCGTTGCCTCACTGCAAAGCCGTCGCTGCCCTGCAAAGCTGCCAGGTCAGCCGCAAACAGCTGTGCCAGTTCGGGATAGGAAGCCGGTGTTCCCAAATGGATGCGCACCCGGCTGGCCGGGTCAAGCGGGACTGTTGCCGGGGCTACAGGCTGCAAGTCTTGCGGTCCTGGCAACTGTTGCGTACCCTGTTCACCGTCTCTGGCAACAGGGTCTGCGACAGAACGTCCTGCAGACGATTCTGGCGCTGACGCTTGGCCTTCCAGTTCCGAGCTTAAGGACAAGCTCACATTATCAATCCAGAGCGGATCGGTAATCGCATAGAAATAAACGAGGAAAAAGTTCGAGCCCGTAGCAGCCTGCGGCGTAAAGGTCCATTCCAGCAAGGTCCAATCCTCTGCGATCGGTCGTCCCTCCATTGGCGTGGCTGGCACGAGATCCGACCAGTCGGCGCCATTCTTCTCCATAAAGCTGGCCAACACTTGCTGCCCTGCCGCCTGGCTGCCCTTCACCCAAGCGCGCAATGTGTAGGATTCGCCTAGCTCCAGGCCGAATATGGGCTCCGTCCTTGCATAGGTCCAACCATCCGCCGGAATATTAATTCGCAGCGAAGCGCTGCCCTCATGCTTGACTTCCGTATCCCGCGCTCCTGAAGGGACATTCCAGTGCTCAGGGAGCGTACCGTCTGCCTGGGCGTTCTCGAAGCCGCCATTGGCAATCGCATTCGATACCGGCTCCGGCTCTGGCTCCGGTTCCGGTTCCGGTTCCTGTTGTCCAGACGTTGCTTTCAGCGTTATATCATCCACCCATACCGGGCCATTGTCATCCACGACAAACAGGTAGGCCCACACAAAATCCAACTGATTGCCAGCCTGAGGGGTATACGCCACCTCAATGCGAGACCATTCGTCAGTCAGGTCAAATATATATTGGGGCATCGGAATGGTAGACTGCCAATCTGCCGATATCTCCGTGAACTGTGCGACCACGCGCTGGCCAGTCGGCACACTCGCCTTCACCCAGGCTTCCAGCACGTATCGCTGGCCCGCCTGCAGCTTCAACTGCTGCTCGGTGCGCAGAATCGTATAGGGGGCGCTGAAGTTCATCCGCATCGATTGCTGCCCCGTCCGGGACACTTGGTTATCAATTCCACCGGATGAAATATTCCATCCTGTGCCAGAGCCAAGCTCGAAGGAGCTGTTCTGCAGCAAATTCCGGTCAAGGCGAACGGTTGCCGACAACGCCTTGACGGATTGCCCGCCTACAATTACCTCAATCGGGATGGTATGTACGCCATCTGCCGCATCCGCTTGAACGACTACCTCGCTAGCTACAGACAAGCTCTCGTGCGGGGCAAGCGTTATGTCGCCTCCGAACGAAGCGGTCACGTCGCCAACTGTCGGCGACTCCAGGCGAACAACGACTGTTGCTCCACTGTTGTTCATAATAGAGGCTTCGAGCGAGGCGATGCCGCTCTGTTGCAGATGCAGCTCTTCCTGCCACAGATAAGCACTGACCGGGCTGTCTGCCAAAGTCCCGCGCAGCTTCGGCAAGCGCGCTCCGCTGATCAGCTCAACGGTCTGCTGCAACTCTTCGGCAGCCAGCCGCTCCAGGTCGCCTGCATTCGGACGGACGATAATTTCCGCTTGCGGCAGCCCGTTCACGGTAATTTGTTTCTCCTCCTCTGTTGGCGCGTTCGGATTGCCTGGCGTTACCGGCGTCTCAGGGGTCTGCGGGCCTCCTGGCTCTTCTGTCTCTTGCTCGCCGCCTTCCTCCTCTGCCGCTTGTTCTCCCTCCGCTTGTTCTTCCTCCGCTCCTTCTTCCGTTAATGTAGCCTCGATTGCGACAAGCACGCGTTCCAGCAACACGATAACCTCTGCCCGCTTCATCTCTTGCGCGGGTCGGAAGCTCCCGTCCGGATAACCTTGAATCAACTGGCGGCTGATGACGGCCCCCACCTCGCTGGTTACCCAGCCTGGAATCCCCTCATAGTCGGTAAAGCCCGCCCAGCTAGCCGCGCCCCCCTCGTTGCTCCCGTCAGCGCCAGCAGCCGACCCGCCGCCTTCACCCTCCTCACCGACCAGCTCCTGTAGCAGCCGGGCAATAATTACGACTGCCTCCTGGCGTGTAAGGACACGCTGCGGCCGCATCGTGCCGTCGCCATAGCCACGCAAATAACCGGCAACGACAGCCGTCGCAATATCACCGTACACCCAATTTTCAGGGTTGACATCGGTGAATGGCGCTGCAAGCCCTTCAGCTGGCGGAACCGCCAGCCCGAAGGCACGGTTGATCAGCGCGGCCAGTTGGCCGCGCGTGAGCGACGCATCGGGCCGCAGCGAACCGTCCGGGTATCCTTGCAGCAAGCCGCGCTCCAGCCAGCTGCGCATCGTCGCCTCCGCCCAGTGGCCGCTATCGCCATTTGCAGTTCCCTCTTGCCGGGAAGGATTAAGGGCCCCTTCAGCACCTGCCCCATTGCTCTGGCCATCCTCGCCCGCAGCCCCGAACGCGGCCGATACGGACGATGCCAGCAGGCTGATAATAAGCGCCAGCATGGCAATGGTCCGCAACCCCTGAGGTTTGCTCTGCCTTAAGCTTCGCATGAAATTGCCTCCTCATTATTCGCAGTTTCTTGGCCAGGTCCATCGAGTATCCAGCCCATGACCAAAATAAAATTTTGCACATCAAACACATCCGCCACTTGCGGCTCGATTTCCCATAGCCAATCTTGCAGCCGCTGCCAGCTGTCATACCCTTGTTGCCTGTCTCCTGCATCATAGTGACGAAGAATATCCGTCATCGCAAGCCACAACTGCCTATGGTGCTCCAGATGGCGCCAGGACCGAGCCTGGACAGCGGACAAGCTTGCCAGATTTCGTCCGATAATTGGCTTGAATTGCTCCAATTCGGCCGTTACGCTCGCATAGCGCTCTAAATTGGCGAGCGGCTTGCCCAGTCCGCCTTCGAGATTGATCTGATCATAAAGTCGGGACAGAGTTTCCAGATAATTCCGACAATAAACCCCGTCTTTTCCGTATGCATGTGCATAGTAATCTTCTGCAAGCGCATCGAATGAGGCCGTGCGGTTCCATAGCGTGCTCCCCATAACCGTCATGGCAAACCCACTCGGGAAGCAGTTGCGCTGCACCAGGCAGCTCATATAGCCATTCAAGCCGAGACTGGCCAATGCCTGAATATCGGCATGCAAAATTTGGGCCAGCTTCATATGGCCGGGATCACGCTGCTGCGCCCACATCAGATGATAGTCGAAGTCGAAGCTGTCGCCGGTGAACCGGTCCTGCCATTGCGCCAAAAAGGCGATATTATCGGCGATGGTGCGCGGCAATTCAATTTGATTTCTGACAAAGGGGGGCAGTTCAGGCAATTCTCCTGCATCTGCGAACGATTGGCGATAGGTGCGTGTAATGGGAGCAAACATGAGCAGAAAGCGCGCCGAATGGGCGAACTGCTCCTGAAGCGGACGCCACAGCAGCTCCTGGTAAATCAGAAACACAATGCGCGTCGCAATGCCCAACTCCGACAGGCGCGCATCCAGCTCATTGAGCAGCAACACATACCAATCCGAAGGCGTCGTTGCCCTGCAGGCCAGACACTCGCATTGATTATTCATTCCGTCCGACAACCAGACATGCAAATAGTCGATTTCCGGATGGGCAGACGCATAAGCTGCTGCTTCATCGACAAACCGCTGGCGCGCGCGGGCGTTAGAGTAGCAGAGCTCTGTATCAAGCGGCACGCTTTTCCACAGCTTGCGCTCGCCGCCAACTTCAGCAATCATGGCAGCCAGCTCCGCGTCCGCCTCCCCTTGCCACTCGACCTGTTCCCAGCCCAGCCCCGGCAGCCCTAATGCGTTGCAGGTCCAGCCATGTCCGACCGAATGATAGAGCAACCCGCGCTTACGAATCTCTGCTACCGCCTGCTCCATAAAGGCCAGCGTATCCGCGACCTCGATTTTCTTATACCAACGCTCGAAAAATGTGAATGCTTCCCGAAACTGGATAAAGTAACTGTTCAATCCAAGCTTGGGCATCCAGTCGATCATCTCCAGCACATGCTCGATGCTGACAGCGCCCTCGAGGCAAATGCCGCGATGGCGGTACGATGCCTCCTCCTGGATGGCGACTGCGACAGCCGGCCAGACGATGCGGGGCAGATGCTCACCCGTCCGGCCCGGCCGAACCCAGCGGCAGCCCAGCGTATGCAAGTAACGGTATACAGCCATCAATACACTGCGCGGATTCGTGCCGGAGATGACCCCGGAGCCACCGTCTACGTCAATCGCGATGCCATCGGGCTGCTCGGCTGCTGCTGCCGTCCCGCCATCGCCCTGCATTCGGATCGCGATGCCCGGCAGCATGCCTGCCGCAGCCTCCGCTGCTCCAGCATGTACGACCTCGCGCCCGGTCATCGCTGCCAGGCATCTGCCTAGCTCCGCAGCGGCGAAGACAATGGCCTCATCACTGTTTTCTTGGAGGTGCAGTACAATTGCATGGCCCAGCTCCCCGTCTGCGCCTTTTTCGGTACGAATTTCCATATTCGCCTCCTGTCAACGCATTGCAACACCTATTGGGCACCCCACTGGTCCCGGTACTCCTGCGGCGTAATGCGATTCTGTTTTTTGAAAAAGCGGATGAACGCATGTGACGAATTGTAGCCTAATTCAGCCGCAATCGCGTAAACCTTCATATTGCTTTTTTTCAACAATTCCTTGGCTTTGCGGTCCCGGAATTCAATCATATAATCGGACAGGGCATTGCCTGTTATTTGCTTGTACAGCCGTGACAGATAAGAGGGATTCAAGTCCAGAAAGTCCGCGATCTGGATCAGGGAAAGGTTGGTGGAAATATTGCGCTCGACAAAAACATGTATTTTGCCCACAATGTCCCGTGTGCTTCGCTCCTGCTCATTGCGCGTCCACGCCATGATGCGATCTGCCGCTTGCAAGAAGAAGTCGTTCCACTCGCTCCAGGCAACAGCCGCGTCAAAATGGGCGAGCCTGCCCCAGTCTATCTCCCCTGCAAGCTCCCGCTCCAGCTCATACTTGTTAACGAATGACAGGAACAGAAAGGATAGAGCATGATACAGCTCCAGCTTGTGCAGCTGCGACATCTGCTCATTGGTAAATATAGCGGCCAGTTCCGCGTAGAGGGGATAATATTCGGCTTCGTTGCCGTTCTCCAGGTTGTTCATCAGCATCGGCAGCTTGGCTTGCAACTGGTAGTTGCCAGCCCCGTGGCCATGGCCCCCGCTGCCTTCTCGGTCGCCATGCTCTTGCTCGCCGGATTCCGGCCGGCCGTCAGTCAGCAATGTGCCGCGTTGGCCGCCGATGCCGCGCACTAGCAGGAACTTGAGCGCATGAAAGCGATCCGCAAGCTCATGCCAGTCGACAGGCTGGCTGCCGAGCACGAAGGAGATGGAGAGCTTCAGCAGCTTCTCGCATTGCGCCTGAATCATCTCCATTAGCCCGTTGACATGATGGACCGATCTTTCCCATTTGCCGGCTTCCGCACCTAGCGGCTGCAGAATCCAGACCATGCGCGATTGCTCATAGACGATGGAGATCAGTTGCATCGCCTCGCCGAGGAATTCTTCGGCAATATTTTGGACGGCGTAGACGAGCAGGGCTTTGTCCGGCGCTGCCGTCACCTCATTCCAATCGTCCACCCGGCAGATGAGCAGCAGTACAGGCAGCTCCGTGTTGAAGGGGAGCTGGATATGGGCAAAGTGCTCGCGCAGCACCTCTTGCCCAACCTTCTTGCCCTGCAGCAGGAACCATAAGTATTCCTGCTGCAAGGTCGGCAGGGCCAGCCGCATATGCGCTTCGGCCTTGTCGATCAATTGCCGTGCGCCATGCTCCTTGTCCAGTGCCTCGCAGGCTTTGCGGACCGACTGGATAATCGTTTCGTCATCCTCTGTTTTCAGGATGTATTCCAGCCCGCCCAGCGACATGGCGTCCTGGACATACTTGAAGTCGCTATGGCTGGTTAACAGAATGACCTTGCAGCCCGGCCAGTTGGTCCGGATTTGCCGCAGCAGCTCGATCCCGTCCATGCCCGGCATCAGAATATCGGTCATGACGATATCGGTACGATGCCGGCTCATTATCTCCAGCGCCTCCATGCCCGAATAGGCTTTGTAGACCTCCAGCGCCATGTCCGCCTGTTTCTCGAACATCTCGACCAGGCCATCGGTTATAATCGGCAAATCATCAACAATCAGCAAGCGGTACATCAGCCTTCACCTCCCTTATCCAGCGCCAGCCGCACGATCGCCTTCAATCCGCCCAGCGCCGACCTTGACAGAAATAATCCGTATTGCGGCCCACACATAATCTGGATGCGCCGGTGAACATTAATAATGCCGGTCGTATCCTCAATCCCTTGCCCGGATACCGCCAGCCGCTGGTTCAACTGCAGCAGCTGCTCATCACTTAATGCCGTGCCGCTATCTTCTACGATGATTGCCAAATCCTGTTCGGAGTAGCTGAAGTGGATCGCCAGCTCTCCCCCATGGACCATAGCTGTCGCGGCATGCTTGTAGACATTCTCTACAATCGGCTGCAGGATCAGGCGCGGTACCAGCTGCTTGGCATATTCGGGGTCCTGCTGTTCGAAGCGAATCTGGATGCGTTCCCCGTAGCATACCTTCTGCAGCTCCACATATGTCCGCGCATGCTTGATTTCCACCTCCAGCGGCACCTGGTCGGAATCGTCGCGTGTAATGAATTGAAAGTAATCGCCCAGATAGCGGCAAAAACGATACGACAGCTCCAGGTCCTCGGATTTGATCAGCCGGCATAACACGAAGAAGCAATTGTACAGAAAATGCGGGTTGATCTGGGACTGCAATCGCTTCAGCTCCGAGCGCTGGCTATAGATCTTTTGCTCATAGTTTTCCTGGATCAGCGTCTTCAGATGAATCGCTGTCTCATTATAGGCATGGTACAAATAACCGAACTCGTCCTGGCGCGGCGCGTGCGCGATCGGCTGGATATCGCCTGCGCGCATCCGCTTGAAGCCCATAATAAGCCCCTTCATCGGCCGATGGATCATTCGATAGATCGACATGGAGAAGAACAGGATAATAAATACCGACAGCACAGACACGCCGATAATCCAGTATTGATACTTATTGATCGGCCCGGACACATGGCTTTCCGGTACATAGCTGGCCAGATAGGTGTGCAAGACTGGCGAGTATTGATAGAAGACCAATTGGTCGTCATTGCCGAGCGGCAGCGTGGTGTGGCCTGCTGTCTCACCAGCCTTGGCCTGGGCCGCCAAATAGGCGCGTAGCTCGGGGAGGAACGGCTGCGCCTCCGTGCTGGCAAGGCTCCAGTCCTTTTCAAGGCTGATCAGCACAGCGTCGCCCTCAGGGATGCTGATCTGCTCGCTCAGCGCTTGCATAAGCCGCTTGACCGATATTTCCACCCCTACGACAAACAACGGCTCGCGCTGGGCAATAGCCGGATATTGCATACTGATGAATATGCGATTGTCCCAATAGATCAACGGGCGGTTAAAGGTGTTCGCACGCAGCTTCAGTGCTTCCAGCTCCGCATTATCGACCTTCGTATCATACTTCGAACTCAGGATGGTTCGCTCCAGCAACGGCACATAAGCACGCACTTCTTCAATATAAATGCTGTTGTACTTGATCAGGCTAATGCGCTGCTGCACAGCCTGGATGGCCTCGACTTTCTCGTAGTCGCTAATAATGTTGCCGTTGGTGCTGAGCGCCATCAGTTCCTTGTCAGCTACATATTCGGGAAGAATGCGCTGGACGCGCTCGATTTCATTCTCCAGCATGCTTAAATAGAAGGCATTGCGGCCGGATATCGACTGCGAGACTTCATTGCGAATGCTTTGAGCGCCTTTATGGTTAATGACCAGCGTAATGACATACAGCGGCATCAGTACGGCAACAAACGTCAGCAATAATTTGACAAATATTGATGAGCGGCTGGTAAACAAATGTGTGAGCGTATTCATGGCGATCCCCCTGCATCCTTAGTTCCCGCCCAAATTATAACGAGGTGCATCGTATAGCGCTGAAACAAGTTTTTTCATGCATAACTTTCTTTGAGCCGCTGCATCGATCGCTTCCTGTATCGCCGTGGGGACGGGGCCCCGTTTTATAGGAGGCGCGGAATCCGTTAGACGCCCCTCCAATCCACGTTATAATTTTAACGCGGATTGGAGGATAACGGCTAGGAAAGTTTGAAAAATCCCATAGTTACAGGCTTTTCAGTTAATCCTCGTTATAATTACGCAGGAATGCAGGCTGCATCCAAATAACCTCGGTCTGCTTCTTCTGATACTGTTTATTCGCCTGCAAGGATGGATAATCGCCAAATTCTTATTCTTTGACACTGCCGAGAACAATGCCCTTAATGAAAAACCGTTGCAAGAACGGATATACGAGCAGGATCGGCAAGGAAGCGACGAAAATCTGGGCAGCCGCACTCGTACGATCAGAGATTAGCCGCAGCAATTCGATATCCTCCGAGCTCATGAAGCGCATATCGCGCTTGATCACGATGGTCTGGAGAAAGGTCTGAAGCGGGTAATTCTCCGGGCGGTTCATCAGAATCAGCCCGTCAAACCAGCTGTTCCAATGGCCCACCATCGTGAACAAGCCGACTGTAGCGAGCGCCGGCTTGGATAGCGGCACAATAATTTGCCACAACACCCGGAATTGTCCGGCGCCATCCATGCGCGCCGACTCATCAAGCTCCTTGGGCAAGCCTCGGTAGAAGTTCAGGAGCAGAATGACATTGAAGACGGCAAGCGCACCAGGTAGCACAAGAGCCCAAATCGTGTCCATCAAGCCCAACTGACGAATGGTCATGTACCATGGCACAAGCCCGCCGCCGAACAAAATTGTGAATACAAAATACCACGCATAGACGGTGCGGAATTGAAAGGCATGGGTTTCCTTGGAAAGCGGATAAGCGGTTATGACGGTGAGGAACAGGCTGAGTGCCGTCCCCAGCAATAGCCGTTCAACAGAGATCAGGAAGGCTGCGCCGTATTCAGGCTTGGATATAATATTCTGGTACGCCGCCACATTGAATTCCACGGGCCATAGCCCTACCTGTCCGGCCGAAGCCGCAGCGCCGGAACTTAGCGACAAGGCCAGCATATGGACAAGCGGCAGCAGGCACAGCAGGGAAAGCATCGCAAGAAACGTATAATTGGCGATAAGAAACAGTTTTCTGCTAATCGTAGTTTGGCCTAACACAACAAAGTCCTCCTCCTCAACGTTTAGAAAATACGATAACCAGCGAATCGATAGGCTAGCGTGTAGGAGATGGCAATTAAGATCAGGGCTACAAACGACTTCAGCAGGCCTACTGCAGTCGCTAGGCCGTATTGCACCTGCTCGAAGCTCAGGCGATACACGAATGTATCAATAATATCGCCACTTTCGTAAACAATCGGGCTATACAAGTTGAATATTTGCTCGAAGCCTGCGTTCAGAATGTTGCCGATGCTGAGTGTAGCGAGAAGCACGATAATCGGCAGCATGCCCGGCAGTGTAATATGCCAGGTCTGCTTCCAGCGCGTTGCCCCGTCGATCTGCGCCGCCTCATACAAGGCCGGGTTGATGCTCGTCAGTGCAGCCAGGTAAACAATGGTGCTGAACCCGAACTCCTTCCACACATCGGAGATGACCAACGTGTATGGAAACCATTCATTGCTGCCCAGGAAGAAGATCGGCTGTATCCCGAACCAGCCCAGCAGTTGGTTGACCAACCCTGAGGAGGGGGACAGCAGGTCGATGAGAATGCCTCCCAGCAATACCCAGGACAGAAAATGCGGCAAATAGATCATCGTCTGCACCGTGCGCTTGAAGCCTTCCTTGCGTACCTCGTTGAGCAGAATAGAAATTGTAATCGGCACAATCAGCCCGGCTATGACTTTCATGATGGCAATAAACAGGGTGTTGTACATAATGCGCTGAATATCCGGATATTGAAACATATAGCTGAAATTATCCCAGCCCACCCAAGGGGAATGAAAAATGCCTTTGGTTGGGATAAATTTCTGGAAGGCTATCGTAATGCCAGCCATTGGTATATAGCTAAAAATGAAGGCCGCGATCACACCTGGCAAAACCAGCACATGCAGCGACCACTCCTTGCGAAACCGTTTAAGCATTCCCATCGTCCGAACTCCTTTAGCCAGAAGAAGGGCGGCTCATACTTGATGCTGCGCACCCTGAACCATCCGTCTTCTCCGGCCTACATTGCTAGTTGCCCACGCTCGTGTACCACGCATTCACTTCTTCTGTCATTGCCGTACCGCCGAGCCGCTGCCATTCTTCCACAAATTTGTCGAACTCATCAATGGATACCTGATTCATGACAATCTTCGTAAAGACCTCATTCATCTTCGCATCAAGCACTGGCAGCTTCTCGGTCATGACTGGACCTGGCGTACCATAGAAGGCGTTGAAGTGGTATCTGTCGGTTTGCAAATAATCATACATAATTGCGAAGGCGCCATTCGGCCCTGAAATCGGATACTCTGCCCACTCCGACACCTCGCCGTCCAAATACTTCATAATTTTGCCGAAGCGATTCGGCGCTTCCAGGCCGGTCAAGGCAGAGCCGTCTTTGGCTTCCACCGCTTTCGGCACGGACTCCCCTAGCATGACATTCTCGATTTGCGAGAATGCGCGCACCGGACTCAGCTTCCAGTAGCTGGCCGCTTCTTCATTCTGAAGGAAATACACTTCGTCCCCTTCCACCGGCACTGTATACGCCTGCACCCATTTGTTCAGCAACTCAATTGCGGCCTCGGGATGCTTCGCGTTCTTGGACACGACATAGTACCCGGATACGCCTAGCTCAATCTGCGACAGGGTAGGATCTCCATCAATCGAGGTAATCGGATACGGCCACCAATCTTGCACCAGTTTGCCTTCCTTCACTGCATTATCGAACAACGGGTATGCGCTAAGCCAGAACGGTCCGTAGACAACGCCTACTTTGTTCGCAGCCAGCAATTCATTGGCTTTCACCAAATCCTTAACCGCGAATTCGGTATCCAGATGCCCGGCAACATACATATCCTGCAGTTGCTTGAGCGCTTGCTTCATCTGCGGCTGAATGCTGCCGAATACAAGCTCGCCCGCTTCATTCTCCACCCATTGGTTCGGATACGCATGGTAACTATTAAAGAAGCCTTTAATATCAAAGGTGGCATCATTCAAAAAGTCCTTCGTCAATGGAAGCGCATACGATTTGCCTGTGCCCCCCGGATCTTGGGTCGCGAATGCTTCGGCAATCGCCAGCACATCCTGCATCGTCTGCGGTTCAGGAAGGTTCAACTGCTTCAGCCAATCCCGGCGAATCCATACTTGCGTCGAAGCGCCGTAAGGGCCATTCGTCGCCGGAATCGCCATCAGCTTGCCGCCGATTTTAGCCGAATCCAGCTGAGTACCGCCATCGCCCATAATATAGGCTTTGGTCTCCGGTGTCGCGTGCTGCTCGTACACCTCGGTCAGATCCATAATCATATCGGCTTCGACGAGCTGCTGCAGTTGGGCCATCGTCACTTGCATAAGATCGGCGATATCATTTGAAGAAATGCTCATTTGCAGCTTTTGCTGGTATTGGGTGGCGTCCGCTACCCAAATATTTTTGATGCGAATGCCTAGATCGCGTTCGATAGCATCATAGACCGAATTCTTATCCATGCTCTCCCCGGGCAAAAACTTGATATCTGCCGCGCTCTCCCGGAACATGGTCAATTCAATCGGTGTCGTCCGTTCGCCGCCATCTCCCGATGCTTCTGTGTTGTTGCCGTTATTCGTGCCATTGCCTGCAGGTTCATTCTCCTTGTTGCCGCTGTTGCTGCATGCAGCCAAAAACACCAGCACTACAATCATCAGCCATGGCAATATACGCTTGCTGCCCATCGATTAGCCCCCAATTCGTTGATATATTGTGCACTATCCCATTATATAACCGGATATCCGGCAGCCTCTATACACTTGATTTTACTTTCATGGACAGTTCATTACCTGATTTTGCCCTGGAGCTGATGTTGGATTACAACACCGTATAACAACAGTTGACATAAAAGGTATTTTATTCTTTATTATCAACTTTCCATCTTGCTGCTCGGTATCAAGCGCTTGGCCTTCCGGGCAAGCACAATGATGCATTTTCCAGTTGCCGGCTGCCGGCAAGCCCGACAATTCGAGCTCATACACATCATCCAGCGAATGATTGGCAATGGCGACAATCTGTTCATCCTGCGTGCGATAGCCATATACGGCTACATGCGGTGCCTGGCTAACTGCCATCAGCGGCGAGATTGCGGAGCGCCAGGCCAAAAACTGCTGAATGATTGCCCTGCGTTGCGGATTCAACAGGCCATAGGGGTTCTCCTGCCGATAAGGAAGGATCAGCACGCCCTCGTTCGCAATCACCATCCCCGGGAACAAGGCCTCTCCGTCCGGCCTGCACACCGTCGTCAGCACCGTGGCCGCATCAGCCTCATACTCGACTTCCAAGCAAGGCGCCATGCTCAAGTAAGGGCGCAGAATACCGTGGTCCATGCCGGCGCAATGCCCGTTGTTGCCAATCTGCTCATAGGACTGCAGCTCATGCCAGCGCACACGCTTGGCGCCGCACAGCCGGCCAAGACCCCGCTCCACCAGCACCTCTACTGCCAATCCATCCAGCAGCACGCAGTTGTTCGCAAACAGGCTGGCAATCTGCTCGTTCGAGATATTGCGCAAGACTTGGCCTGCAATCGCGACCGGTTCAGTATTGCCCGGCAGCTGGGTAACAAAACGATTCGCGATGCCATAAGCCGAAAGCAGGCTGCTCCAGAACGTTTCCTGCGGATACAGACCGGCCATCGACGCGTCGCCGCCCGTATGCAGCGTATACGCGGATAACTCGTTCACAAGCACCTGTACGCCCTGCATATTGTGTTGTTGCAGCGGCATCCCCGCCACTGCCTGCAAATAAGGCTTCAGCGGCTTCAGCCACCGCTCGGCCTGCTCAGTCTTATATATGCCATTGCCCGCCATATCCACAATATTGAGCGTGATGCCGCTGCTGCCGAGCAGCAGCGCCGTCTCGAGCTGGTACTGCTGGAAGCGATCCGACTTGGCAAATCGCGTATAAGGCACATTTTCCAGCTCCGGGTACAGTTCAGTCCCTTCCGGCAACAGTGCTGCCGTCAGCATCGATACGGCATGGAAGTGCCAGGCGTAATGCATGCCGCTGGTTTCCATATATGCGGGCAGATGCGGGCGTACAATTACTGCCGGCTCGCCTCCCGGTCCGCTAAGCGCTGCCATCAGCCCGTGCCAATCGCGCGCCTCCGCCGCATGGACAGCCGGGTCGCTCGACATCAGGCCCACCTTCGCCTGCGGCGCCACGTCATGAATTACCTGTTCCAAGAGCGCGGCAAGCTCCACTATCGTGCTGCGGCAGCAATCCAACCATACCTGGCGGTACGGGTGGGGATCGCCAGGCGCCAGCACCCCTGCCAGGAACGACTCGCGCTCCAAGCTGTCCACCCCCGCCCTCTGGGCATAGAGCTGCATATGCGCCTCGCAGAAGCAGCCGCCCCACTCCAGCGGCGCGTGATTATGGAAGCGAAAATCATCCTCCAGCCATAAGGTGCGCGGCCGCAATGCGGCATACTGCCTGTATCGGGCAACGATATAAGCCCGCCATTCTGGACAGAGCGGGCAGACCGCTACCTGTGATTCCGTACCCCTCACATCCACCATCCGCCGAAATGGCTGATCAGGCAGCAATTGGTTGCCTGCCGAGTCATGGATCATCGTGTTCAAGGGATTGATCGATACCGCCACCCCTAGCGCCTCGACCGCGGGCTTCGCCCGCGCGATAGCATCCAGCCACGCTGCCGCCTCCGCTTCCGTCACATGACGCAGGTTCATCGGATCAATGAAAAACATCACCTCATCGATCTGCGCCTCCCGGCAAAATGCCAGCAAATCCTGCAGCCTCTGTTCCTCCAGATGCCCTGGCTTCAACACAAACCGCAATTTATAAGCAAAACTTCCCATATCGCTCCCCCTTCTGCAGGCATGCCTGTTGCCGTTGCATCGCCTTGCAGACAGTATAAGGAACTTAAGTGGCGCAGCTCTATAACCTTCTCTTTACTTTTATCGACAATTGTTTACCTGGCCGTGCGGACCAGCAGACTAGAAAATGCTGCCCAGCTGCGATACTCCCGCGGCGAGCTTGATCTGTTTATGATCACCGTTATTTACACCGCAACCCGTTCAAAGCTATACTTACAAAACGATGCATGGAGGGGAAGGAACAGAGACAATGAGTGCAAGGGAACAACTGGAGAAAAATCAAGTATGGCTTTATGCGATTATACTCTTGATTGCAGCAGGAACAGGTTTGATATGGCCGCATGCAAGCGGTCATTTGGATCGTTCCATTTCGATCGTGCTTGCCATCTTAATGTTTGGTATGTTTACGCAAATACCGTTCCTTCGTCTAAAAGAATCCTTAACGAATCGACAGTTTATTTACGCTCTTTTCATCATGAATTACATAGCTGTGCCCCTCATTGTTTGGGGGTTAACTCGGTTTCTTCCGGCCGACCCGGCCCTTTTATTAGGCGTATTTCTAGTTTTGCTTACACCCTGCATAGATTACGTCATCGTTTTTACACATCTTGGCCGCGGGGACGAGAAACTTATTCTGGTTGCAACGCCTTTGCTTTTTGTTTCTCAAATGATATTGCTGCCCTTTTACCTCTGGATATTCATGGGGAATCAAACAGCTGACGTTGTGAGGGCGCAGCCCTTTCTGGAGGCTTTTTTGGGTCTCATCGCGGTCCCTCTGCTCCTTGCTCTTCTAACGCAGCTATGGGCGAAAAGGCAGCCGCGCGGCATCGTATTTCTTGACGCCGCAGCATGGCTGCCGGTTCCTTTTATGGCGCTGACGTTATTCGTCGTCGTAGCTTCGCAAATCAGCAAACTATACGAATCCATCAATTATATCAGTCAAGCCATTCCCGTCTACGTTGCTTATATGATCATTGTCCCGCTAGTCGCCCGCTTCGTTGCGCGCGTCTTCCGGCTGGATGTCGGAGCAGGGAGAGCGCTGATCTTTAGTAGCGGGACACGCAACTCCCTGGTCGTCCTGCCTTTTGCGCTTGCATTGCCCGAACCATTAAACGGGTTGGTGTCGGCCGTAATCGTCACTCAAACCATTGTAGAGCTTGTAGGGGAACTTATTTACATCCGCGCTGTTCCCGGGATTCTGCTGAGAGACAGGCACTAGAGCATCGACTTCGCTAACAAACGTTCAGCCGCTTCGACCGTATGTTTGAGCAATGCAGCAATAGTGACGGGTCCAACGCCAGCCGGAACGGGCGTTATCGCGGAGGCGTTCTCCAGACAAGCTTCATAATCGACATCTCCGATATTCCCTTTGTTGTAGCCCGCATCGACGACTACGGCTCCTGGTTTGATCCAATCGCCTTGGACGAAATTCGGCTTGCCAACGGCGGCTACGACAATGTCGCCTAATCGAACTAGTTCCGGGAGCTTGGCCGTTTTCGAGTGGCAAACGGTTACCGTCGCATTTCTGTTCAGAAGCATAACGGATACCGGTTTCCCAAGGATCGGACTTCTTCCAATTACTACGGCATGTTTTCCTTCAATCGGAATATTGTAGTAATCCAAAATGGCGATGATCGCGGCTGGCGTACACGAAGGAAAATCGGCGAAACCAAAGGCGTTCTGAGCGAATCCTATCGTGGTTACGCCATCTACATCCTTTTCTATTCGGATTGCCTCGAATGCAGCCCTTTCGTCAATATGATGAGGAACGGGATGCTGCAACAAGATGCCATGAACACGGGGATCATCGTTAAGCTTGTTTATTTCCGCAATCAGCTCTTCTGTCGTGGTAGTCGAAGGAAGTTCAACACGGATGGAGTGTATACCAAGTCTGGCGCATGCATTTCCTTTCATTCGGACATAAGTCGCTGACGACGGATCGTCGCCAACCAGAATGGTTGCCAGACACGGGACAATTTCTTTCTCGGAGAGACGTTTGATTTGTTCGACTAATCCCTCCTTCATAGCGGCCGCAACGCGATTACCGTCCAAGATCAACTTTTCTTCTTTCATGCCATCAGCCCTTTCTGCTTCTGTTCAAACATAAAAAGGCAAGGGGATAATCCCCTTACCTCTGCCCAGGCGTTCGGCCGTATAAAATATGTGCTCCCTCGTGGTACCCCACGTTACGCCAGTCACACACACCCTTAATCTAGCTCCATTATAGTCCGAACTTTCAAATAACTTCAAGCATTTTGTTTACTTTATTGCCGGTCGCCAGGACCGGCTGCTGATTCATCTATTGTCTCCCCATGTTTCGCATAAGGAGGCGCGCATGCTCCATCGTCTGTTCCACGATTTCTGCTGCCCCGCGTTCTTTGGCTAATCGGAGTCCTTGCCCGGCCCAGAGAGACATAAGCTCTGGATTATTGGCTTTGGAAGCCGCCTGGCGAATTTCTCTCGTCATTGCATGCTGAATCGGATAGTCGGGGATTTCCCCTTGATAGGTACGCATATCCGTTATGTAATCCGTCAAAATGCCGCGCGCCGCTTTACCCGAATAGGCGGATGTGACCTCGGTGGCATCTTCGCTGGATGTAAGAATCCTACCTTTGTAGACGGTATGTGCGCCGCTCTCATGGCTTGCCAAAAAAGCGGTTCCCATCTGCACGGCGGAAGCTCCCAAAACGAGGCTTGCTGCAAGCCCGCGACCATCCATAATGCCTCCCGATGCGATAATCGGAACCGAAACATGATCCGCGATCTGAGGCACCAAAGCCATAGTACCTATCAGAGCGTCGGTCTTACTCGGCAGAAACGTCCCCCGATGTCCTCCCGCTTCGCTTCCTTGCGCCACAATCGCGTCTACTCCGGCGGATTCCAGTTTAATCGCTTCTTCGACCGTCGTTGCCGTGCCGATGACATTAATCCCATGCAGCTTCATGGCTTCCATGATGTCCTGAGACGGTATGCCAAACGTGAAACTAAACACGGAGACATTTTCTCCCATCACGGCTTGCGCTTGCTCTTCGAACGACTCCGCGTACTTGGGGATTGGCGGATTGGTCACAATACCTGCCTCTATGCGATATTTATCAAGATGATGGTTCATTCGAGCAATGGCGTCTGCAGAAGTAGTCGGCTGCGTGGGGACAAACAAGTTGACGCCGAAGGGTCGATCAGTCCTTTGTTTGACTTCCCGAATCGTTTGCCTGATTTGTTCCGGCGAAAGATAACCTGCCCCGATGCTCCCAAGTCCTCCGGCGTTTGATACTGCAGCAACCAGTTCCGGCGTCGAGGGACCACCGGCCATTGGCGCTTGCAATATAGGGTATTGAATGGCGAGTCGGCGTGTCAGTTCGGTTTCCATGCTCTTCCTCCTCTACTATTTGCGCCAAAATGTTGTGCAGTCCGCCTTATCATGGATATTAAACTCGATCATTTTCTCTAATAAGCCGTAGTCAAACGGACGGTTCCACTTAAAGCGAACCAGCTCTTTGGTATGATCGTGTCCAGCTTGTACAATTTCATCTGCAAAATAGTTCATGCCTGCTCGCTCAGGCGCAACAGCCATATGCTGTTTGGACACGCTGAAGCCTATAATAAAAGTGTCGTGGTCGGTGAACATCGGCTGATTCCAAGCCAGCTTAGGCACCAACTCCGGGAACTTCTCCTTCACCCAGGCAAATACCTCTTCCACCCGTGCCCGGTGCTCCGGGTTTCCGATGCCATCCAAATATTCCGCAAATGCTTCCATGTATGATTCACTCCTTCAAAAAAGATAAGATACGCTCCTGCGCTTCGAGTCTTCAATCGTATACTGACATATAACTTTGCCGAATTCAACCTCCTATACATGCTTATGTGATTAAATAAAAGGAAAAACTCCACTAGCGTTGCATCAAAGCTTACACTT
>NZ_MXQD01000088.1:0-21180 GCF_002165585.1 Paenibacillus sp. MY03
GAAGTGTAAGCTTTGATGCAACGCTAGTGGACTTTTTCCCATTAATTCGCTTCGGCTATAACTCCACTGCGCTCAACTTTCCCATCACCCTGCAGATTACTAACCCATCATTGCAACCTTGCCGGTCTGCGACAAGATGTTGCTGCCGAGCCCAGTCCGTGAACATTCGGTTGAAAGTAGGTCCTGGAATGCGGGGATTGCGCGAGCAAATAAGGGCACAAAAAAGACGTCCGGCTTGCCAAGGCCAAGAGCCTCGACAAACCGAACGCCAGGGAAACGCGCAACCGTTATTCGTTTTCGTTTTTGAAAAAATTCGGCAAATAGGCGCGATTCGCTTCCAGCATCTCTTCCAGCAACGCCTTCGCAACCGTCACGCTCGGCACCAGCGGATGATGGACGAGCGCCTGCAGGGCGATGCCTCGATCGCCGGTAATCGCCGCTTGGATCGTGAGCGACTCGTACGTCTTGACCGCGTGAAGCAGCCCCGTCACATGTTCCGGAATGGTGCGCAGCGGAATCGGCGTCGGTCCTTGCGCCGTCACGACGCAGTTGACCTCGATGCTGGCATCCTGCGGCAAAAACGGAATGATGTTGCCGTTCTTCACGTTCAGCGTCTGGATGTCGCGCTTGTCCGTATACAGCGAATGCATCAGGTTTACGGCCGCTTCGGAATAATAAGCTCCGCCGCGCTGCTCCAACTGCTTCGGCTTCTCCTTCAGATGGACGTCCTTGTACAATTCGAATAGCTCCGTTTCGACGCGGCTTACGATGTCGGCGCGCGTGCCGTCCTTTTCCATCGACGCCGTCATGTCCGCCAGCATCTTGTCCGTCATGTAGAAGTAACGCAAATAATACGTCGGGATCGCGCCGAGCGAGCTCAGGAAGTCCGCGTCCCAATCCAGCGCGGTCACGTTGGAGGCCGTATACTCCCGGCCTTTGCCGATCAGCTCCGGAAGCTTGTCTTCGCCGTTTACGTACGCCGCGGTTACCCAATGCAGATGATTAATGCCTACAAATTCCGGCAGCACTTCGCGTTCGGTCACGCCGTATTCCTTGGCCAGAAACTTATAGAAGTTGATCGGCGAATTGCAGAGCCCCACCGACTTGACCTTCGTATGTTTAAGAACGGCTTCCGTTACGATGCCAGCCGGATTGGTGAAGTTGAGCAGCCAGGCGTTCGGAGCGAGCTCCTCGATATCCTTGCAGATGTCGAGTATGACCGGAACGGTGCGCAGCGCCTTGAACATGCCTCCGGGCCCCGTCGTTTCTTGGCCGATGACGCCGTGTCTGATGGGAATATGCTCGTCGCGGCGGCGCGCCTCGAGCAGGCCGACCCGCATCTGAGTCGTCACGAAATCCGCGCCTTTGATCGCTTCTCGGCGGTCCAGCGTCAGATGAACCTCGATCGGCAAGCCGGATTGCTCCACCATCCTTTTGGCCAGCGCGCCGACGATGTCGAGCTTATGTTTGCCTTGTTCGATGTCGACGAGCCACAGCTCGCGAATCGGCATTTCGTCGTACCGTTTAATAAATCCTTCGACAATCTCCGGCGTATATGAGGAACCTCCGCCGATCACGGCGACTTTGAGCGGTTGTTTGTTCATTGCAATACCCTCCTATAAAGTGATTTTTCGCAATCTTGCGTCCGTCTCTTCGTCTATCGAAAATCCCGCGCTGTCCATCGCGCTCATAACCGCGCCGATCACGGGGTCGATCGTAAGCTTGACGACGGAAGCGCCCGGCGCCTCGGCGCGGATGGCCTCCCGGATGGCGTCGACCATATGCGGCGAGCTGCCCCGCATCATGACGCTGCCCGTCAGCACGACGTCGAACGTATCGTCCTGCATGCCGAGCCTTCGAATAAGCGCCAGCACGGCATTGGCATGCTCGCGGCCTGTTTCCTCCAGAATGCGGATCGCCACGTCGTCTCCTCCGGCTGCCGCCTCGAATACGAGTCTCGCCAGCCCGGCCGGCGGACGCAAGCCGTTGTAGAGCGCGTCGTCGTACATCGCCTCCACGGACGGATAACCAAGCTTGGCCGGGACGGTCTCCGACAGCACGGACGGTTTCTCGCGCCCTTCCCAGGACCGGATCGCCGTGCGGAACGCATGAATCCCGAGATCGGTGCCGGACCCTTGACCGTCCCCGAACAAATAGCCGAAGCCGCCATATTGCAGCTCGTCTCCCGCAACGTTGCGTGCTGCCGCGTTAAAGCCCGTTCCGCTGATGATCACTGCTCCGTAGGACTGATGCGTGCCCGCGCGCATGCCGATCATCGTGTCGCAGGCGATTGCGTACCGCTCATAACCGAGCGAAGCGATCATCGGCCGAAGAATTTCGTAATCCGGCTCTCTATCGGCTCCGGCCAGCCCGAAGTACGCGAACGTCACTTCCCGCTTCGATACTCCCGCTTCGGCCAGCGCCGCGTCGCAAGCCTCCTCGATATGGGTTTTTGCCTCTTGGAACGCCGTTTGATGGTTGCCGTTGCCGCTATGTCCGCGACCCAGCGCCTCGCCCCGTTCGTTTACCAGCAGGGCATGCGTTTTTGTTCCTCCCGCATCTATGCCTAAGTATAGGATAACCTTCACGCTCCTCGTTCATGGGGTATAGGTAGAGATTACTCATGTCTTAGCTCTACTATAATAAAGAAAAACACCGTCCCTCTACGCTAAAGGAACGATGTTCTGATACGATCTTACTGTTTTTGCGCGAAATCGAGAATTTGAATCAAGCCCTCAGCTCGGAGGGCAGCTTGCCGATATGGCTCTTGAACAAGCGGTTGAAGTTCGACAGATTGCGGAATCCGCATTCCGCCGCAATATCGATCATTTTGAGCTCCGTCGTCTCGATCAGATCGACCGCCCGCGACAGCCTGAGCTGGATCAGGTAGTCCATCGGCGACGTGCCGACGATGCTTACGAACAAGGCGCTGAACCGCGACGGGCTGAGATGGGCCAGCTTCGCGAGCTCGCCAAGCGTCCAGCCCTGCGCTATATCGCCTTCCATGGCGCGCAGCACCCGGCGGATCGTCTCCGTCCCTCTGGCAAGGGCTGCCTTTTCCCTGGATTTGTTGACAAAATATCGGTTTGCGTAAGCTAGAAACCTTACGAGCTGCGACCTTACAACGGCCTCGAAGTGAGGCTCTTTGCGGCCGTATTCGTCCTTCATCTCCTCCAGCAGCGCTCTCAGCCTGGGCAGCTCCGGATTGCCCCGGTCAAGCACGTGATCGAACGTTCTGCCGGTTCCCCGGAACGGCAGCAGCAGCTCCGTATCATACCGCTGTTCCAGCGAGAGATAGGCCGGATCGAACATGATAACGCCAATTACCAGCCCGCCCGTATCGAATGCGCGATGCAGATCGCCCGAGTGGATGAGGACGATGTCGCCTTGCATCAGCTCGTACCGGTTGCCGTTGATGAGGATGTAGCCGACGCCGCTCACAATGTGGTTGATTTCCAGCGCATCGTGCCAGTGAAGCCGCTGGAAGAGCGGGCTTACGCCCTCCGTCTGCGACACAAGCAAAGGAAAGCGCTCCGGCATCTCGATCCGATCCCGGATGATCGGCGGATTCGGTTTCATCGTCCCTCTCCTCTCCTTCCTAATGCTTTATAGGAAAGTATAGCAGAGTTAAACGAATCATGTCGCCTGATCCAAAGGCGGCTACACCATGCTGGCAGTCTTTGCTGTTGAGATCGCGCCCCGAGTCCATTACAATGGAAACAATACTTACTTAGTTAAAGAAAGGACTTTCTCCATGACCGAACAATCCAAATATCAAATCTTGTTGTATTATAAATTCGTTCCGGTGCCCGATGCGGAGCAGTTCGCTGCCGAACATCTGGCCTACTGCAAGGAACTGAATGTGAAAGGCCGCATCCTGATCGCGGACGAAGGCATCAACGGGACGGTTTCCGGAACAGTCGAGCAGACCGAGCAGTATATGCGGGATATGCACGCCAATCCGCTGTTCGCCGATATGGTGTTCAAGGTTGACGAAGCAGAAGGACATGCCTTCCGCAAAATATTCGTTCGCTACAAGAAGGAGCTTGTAACGCTCCGTTACGAGAAGCCGCTCGATCCCAATACGCTCACGGGCACGCATCTGTCTCCCAAGGAGTTCCACGAATATTTGCAAAGAGAAGATGTTATCGTCTTGGATGGACGCAGCGACTATGAATATGATCTCGGTCATTTCCGCGGAGCGATCCGGCCCGATCTCAAGACCTTCAAGGAATTCCCGGCTTGGCTTCGCGAAAATATGGCGGATCTTAAGGACAAGCCGATCCTGACCTACTGCACCGGAGGCATCCGCTGCGAGAAGCTGACCGGCGTCATGCTGAGCGAGGGCTTTACGGACGTCTATCAGCTAGACGGCGGCATCGTCACTTACGGCAAGGACGAAGAGGTTAAGGGCAGACTGTTCGACGGCAAGTGTTATGTGTTCGACGAACGAATCTCCGTTCCCATCAACCGCACGGACGAAAGCGTCGTAGTCGGCAAATGCTACCATTGCGGAACTCCTGCCGAGATGTACATTAACTGCGCCGACGATACTTGCCACCGCCAGCACATCGTTTGCCCGGACTGCGAAACATCGCACAATGGTTTCTGTTCCGCGGAGTGCGAGGACAATGTTAAGGTCGGATAGTGTATATAGACTTGCAAAAACTCTCTTCCCTAGCCAATGGAAGAGAGTTTTTTTGCATATTTTTTGCAAATGCGCTTCAATTCGCTTCTTTCAAATGACGTTCCGCCTGCGTCACTATTCGAATGACTCCTGCACGTTCATTCCACGTTATGTATTGTTTCTCCTCCAGAGCCCGAATAGCCGTTGCAATTCGCAACTTCGATCGACCGGTCAATCGCGCCAACCGATCCATATCGATATGTGCCGATTCAAACCGGTATAAAGCGTAAAACATCCGGAACAACTTACGCGCTGTCTCGTCCAACATTCCGAATCACCTCCACGTCCACAATACGTTCAAGGTAAAATAAACGGATAGACTGAGCTGAGTAACAGTACGCTTTCATGACATCCTTTACTATTGAAATAACCCGTATGTTGCGAATTGAAACGTTGCCGTTCCGGTCATTATAGATGAGTTGAACGGTCTTGCCGACGTATTCTTCCATAGAGCCCACCTCGTCAAGTACTTGATAGTAAGTCCATTATACACGAACGCCTGTTCCTATTTCAAGTCGCATAAAAATGAAATTCGCTAACGTGAGAAAACCTCCTTCGATCAATCGGTTTGAACCGAAAGCGAAGGAGGTTACATGGACTCATTCGTTTATTTTGCTGATTGCTCCTTTAATCTTACAACGATAGCCGCAGCTTCCGCGCGGGTAACGATGCCGGCTGGCTTAAACAGCCCTGCTCCCGTGCCTTCCATCAACCCGCTGGCTGCAACTCGAGCTACATACGATTGCGCCCACAAAGGTATTTGCTCCGCATCGCGAAACTGGCTAAGCCCTGCATCGCCTCCAACATGATCCGTTCCGGCTATGACACGAGCCAGCACTGCGGCCAGCTCAACCCGTGTCATGCCTTTCTCCGGACGGAAGCTGCCGTCGTCGTACCCCGCAATCCAGCCTGCTTCCACAGCAGACGTTACTGCATCAGCGGCCCATTTACCGATCGTTTCTTTATCAGTGAAACTTGGGGCTTGCCCAGTGCCAGCTTGCGGCGTCAGAGTCCGTGCCAACATCACGATCAGTTCCTGACGGGTCACAGCCTGATCGGGACGGTAAGTTTGATCGGCATAACCCGTAACAATACCCGCTTGCACTGCTTTTTCAATCCAGGTTTGCCCCCAGTGGCCGGCGATATCGTTCAGTTCTTTCGTTGGCTGCGGGCCGGCCGCCTCATCCTTCAATACCATGACGGCATAAATCCCCAATTGATCAACTTCGGCAATAAAGCTGTCGCCGTCCACTTTGCCCTCTACTTCAATCCACATTTTTTGTTTAACATCATAACGCATAAGAGTCGGTTTTTGCTCTTCCCCTGATTTGCCTGCATCGAATGCGATGCGAAGGATAACTTTCTTTTTGAATGCGCCTGCCGGATCCTGACTTAACTCGAATACCGGGCTAATCCGATTTTCCGCTTGCAAATCCTGCAGCTTTTGCTCTTCCAGCTTGGCAATTGCAAACTGCCTGCTCGTATCTGTAGCTCCGGCCGGGATTGTCAGCTTCATTTGCCGGTCAAGGCTGACCTCCCCAGCCCCTCCGGCTGGCAAGTATAGCTGTCCCGAAGCAGATTCCGTCGCTCCCGGATAGACAGGCGGATTGACGACTGGCGATGCCGCTATTGTAATGGTCACAGTCGCCGTGTTCGAGTAACGATTGCCATCGTGAACCCGGAATGTGAACGAGTCTTCTCCAGTTGCATAACCATGCGGCGTATACACGAATTCCCCTGTCGCCTCATTACGGAGTTCCACCGTCCCCAGTTTACCGTTTGCAACAATTTCATACCTTAAATTCGACACGCCCTCAGCTTGCAAAGTACCATTTAAATGTTGATCTGTTGTGCCTGCTTCAAGATTAAGGGCAAAACTGCTATTATGGGCAATCGGCTCCACTTCCTCCCCCGTCAATGGTAGTTCCAGCAATACCGGTTCATGAGCGACTAGCAGCAGGGATTCGCCTTCCGAATGTGTCTCGCCGGTGATAAGATTTTTCCAATTGGTCACAGTCTCGCCGTTAACGACAACGCGCACTGTTTTATCGCTCCATGTGTAGTTCGTCGCATTGATCAGCAATTTGCCGTCATGCTGCACGGAACGCCACTCCGTCTCGAATACCAGCTCATTGCTATCAACATCAATTAATTGCACATTAATAAGACCCTGCTCCTCAAGCGTATTGGTCATGGCATTGCGTAATACAAGTGACGAGGCAGTAGCAGGGAACAAAAGCGTGTTTTCATGCTGCAGCAGCGAGCTGCGCTCCGCACTCGGCAATTGCCGGTCATACTCATCGTAAGTCAGCGATTGCTCCCCGATGATGACCAGCTTGCCTCCATTTTCAACAAATGGCTTTAAAGCAGCGAAAGTGCTGGCCTGTACATGTTTGGCATTCGGGATAAAGAGTGTCTTTCTATCCGCAAGCACTCCGTTCTCGATTTGATTTTCGGACACGAATCCGACCTTCAACCCGTTGTAACTAATCGCCTCATAAGCGTTGTCGAGTGCTGCGGGATAGTCAATATCATACATGACAGCCGGTATCGAATATAGAATAGCCGCCTCTGCTTTATCCTGTTGAAAAGCCGTTACCTCATCGGCAAGCCGGTTCAAATCAAGATGTGTCCGTCCTACGGCTGCCGTTACATCAGGACGATGCATGATGCTTCCCTTGTAGTCGCTGTTTTGATCGTACGTTCTTTCCCAAACCCAGATCGTTGCAGCGCTCATGCCATGAATGGCTCCTTGCCACAACACGGAACGCACATGCGGTGCAAACTCTGGAATATAGCGCTCCTCGCCGTCCACGATTATATGATGCTCTGAATTAAAGATCGGAGCCTCCTTCATCGAAGCCTGCAAATCATAAAACTTTAATTCACTTGTAAAATTTCTGTTTCGGCCATAGATATTCGAGTTATCATTTCCATTAATTTGGGATAGTTGGCTGAAATCCTCCGGATCTACTCCCCAAGTCAAATTGCCAATGTCATTTTGTGCACCTTTCATAATTTTCGCATGGAGAGGAATATCAGGCGCTATTTCATGGATAATCCCAGCCATCCACCGATGCCAATCAGAGAACAACTTATTATTAAATTTAACCCAATCATAAAATGCCGGCGTTCGAGAAACTTTGTCCGGCAGCGCTACATCAGAAAACTTCGCATAGCTTGTGCGATGCAGAGCGTTAAGAGCTGCAATATCGCCGTCATATTTCTCCTCCAAGTATTCCTGCCATGCCGGGTTATTCGCTTCATCCATATATGAACGATAAACCCCTTCATTAGATAAGATGATACTATGCAACGACTTGTAATCTTTGACTAACGGAATAACCAACCGCAAATAATCCTCCATTATTTGTTTAGCCCGCGGGGCGTCAATGGTGAATTTAATAAACCCATCGTTGTTGCTGCGAAGCTCAGGCCACTTTTCCAATGCCCATGTCGGAAAGTAATGCGGCGATAGCAGAAGCGCAACTGCAACATCGTTCTCCTCGGCTGTTTTCAAATGTTCAATGACGTTTTTTTGAATAGGAACAATATCTCCAACATAGTCGTCACTGTCTAACTCGACGAATTTATTTTCGTCGAAACTGCCATTGACTATCAGATTTTCGCCAGAACCATTTTTGGCATACATGCGCACATCGTCAATCCACAGATTTTGGGTTTCATTTTCTGAAGCGATCATAAATCGAAACTTGCGTTCATTCTGCCCGCTCTTATACTCATAAGTGAGTTCTTGCCAATCAAAGGTGCCTTGCGGGAACGGGGAGCGATGACCCCAGCCCGGTCCACCCGGAAACCAGGCATTGTTCACCCCTTCTCCTTTAGCCCATACCTTGATCACATAGGCAGTGCCCGGTTCAACATCTACTTCCTGCCATACATCGATAAATTTCCCGGGACTTTTGGGAGTCTGATTGCTAATGCGCAGCGACCCTCCGCTCACGCCATGGCCTACTTCCAAATCACGCACTGCTTGAGCGGATACGCCCGTTTTTTCAATATTCCAATCTGTAAAGCTTTCCTTGGGCTTGATCACCGAATTAGGTCCAATCTCCATTGAAATCATATTAGCCCCGTATCCCTTAAATAAAGGAATATCTTTTTTTGCCTGTGCGAAATGGCCATATCCAGTAAACAAAACGGGTTTACGCACGGTTTCATCACTTATCGAGGAACGAGCGTCGGCAACAAAAGCCGTTTTGTCGATATCAATCGAACCTGTAACATATCGATCCACTACAAGCGGCATCTTCTCCCCGCTTATATATGCCTGCACATTGCCGGAAGCCTCCTCATACAGCTTCTCAAGCTCTTCAAGCACATAGGAAGCTCGATCATAATATTCACGATTAATATCCTCCAGACCATAATTAATAAACTGATCGATAATCGTATAGTTTACCCGTTCATAATCAACGGCAAGCCCGGCTGCTTCAGCCGTCGTCAACAATGCAGCAAGTGCCGGCAACTTTGTACGCCATTGCTCAAATTGCGCTGCCAGATCCTGTGGGTTGGCTAAAACGTTAATCATTAACTGATCCTGCTTTCCCGGTTGGCCTGTTATTGGCTGTGCGGATGCAGCCAGTGTGTGTGTGCCCAGTTCACTCATTGTAAGCGGGAGTTTCTTTGTCCACACTTTTCCGCCCGGTATGATGATCACTTCATTTTGAAGTCCAAATGGTTCAGCGGTTACAGCCAGTGTTAAGGTTTCCCCGCCAAAGTTAGGAATCGTGAGATCGTATTGTTGCTCGAAGCCGGCAGCGTACTCTGCAGGTCCATCCAGTATGACCGTCCATGCTTCGTCTTTCTGGAGCAACAACAATTCAGCCATATCCTTCGGATTTTTCCCCCTGACAATAGCTCCCGTCCATTCAACCACGCCTTTCCTGCCGTTACCATCATTATCATTAACGAGCAGAGTCATCGATACTTTGCCGTCGGGTTTATCTGCAAAAAAGGCCTGCCAAGGAAGTTTCGCTTCATAAAGGGTCAAGGTGCCGCTTCTGCTTACATGATAATCTACTTTTTCCTTGGGCAGCTTCGCCACTCCATCGCTCCATCTCCAGATCTGTTTCCGACCTTCATTAAATAAGTTAAAGCCATATTCTGGTCCGTACAGCTCAGAATCGTGCGTAAACGCAATTTGCAAACTGTCCCCTACCCACATATCGCTATCTGCTACCGGATAATGAATGTCGTCTTCAACTTTGGCCGCAATATAAAGCGCTTCGTCGTCATACGCAAACTTGATTTCCGCGGATAAATCCTGCAGCCCCTTCCAATCGGACATCTTTACTTGCCGCTCCCTATCACTAGGCAATACAATACCGGTAAACGCATCCCACTTCTCCCAATCGCCATCGATCTGCAACGAATCCGTTTTAAAAATCGGAACCTTGCGGCCCTTTCCGGTCGTCTCCAGGTAAGAATCAAAGTCTAGCAATTGCTCGCCTTCGCCAACAATAGTGGTGTAGTTGAACGCAATAGGTTCAATTTCGCTCCCGTCGCTCGTTTTGGCATAGGCTTTAATTTGCATATCCCGCTCGATCGCGAAAGGCTGCTCGTACTGCTTCACTGTCGTTGAATTGCTGGGATCGCTGCCATCAGTCGTGTAATAAATCATTGCCTCCTGGTTTTCGACAGACAAGGAAACCTGTGTTCCTACCTTCACTTCACCGGATGGAGGATTGGCGGAAAGCATAAGCGACTTGGCCTCAAAATTTCCGTTTCGCACCAGATTGTTTTCGGTTCCCTGCTTAACCATTCTCACTTCATCTATCCATAGATTGGTTGTTTTCCCTTCCACCAAAATTAAAAATTCGAATGAGGTTTGGCTTGCGCCTGTTTTATAATTGATGCTAAATTCTTTCCAGTCATATGTGCCAACCAAGGTACTCCGGAGCCCCCAGCCAGGTCCCCCGCCAAACCAGGCTTTCCCTACTGAGTCCCCCTTCGCCCACAATTGGATGGTATAGTTTGTATTCGGTTCCACGGGAATGTTTTGTTTAACCAAATAAAATTTATTGGGCTCGGTTTCCGCATTAAATGTTAAATTCAGCGCGTATTGGCCTTGATGTACGTTTAACCCGCTGCTCAGCTCATGTCTGCCAGCAGGTATTCTTTCAAACTTCCAGTAATCGACTTTCTCCGGTGCGCTGTCCGCAGCAAACACTCTAACGTGGGACAGGTTCGTTGCAAGCAACGATACAATCAAACTTACTGCAAGTATCCATCTTCTAAGCTTTACTCGAGTCATCTTATCCCTCTTTTCAATTCATTTACGGATCATTCAAAGCTTTCGGTTAAGCGCTTTCACTTTCCGGCATCGAATACATTTCTCCTTCTGTTGCTCCGGCAAGAACATTCGTATTGCCGGAGTAAACCAACAGCAGAACACTTATTATTAGACATTTGGTTTGTTATAGAGTCGTTCACCCTTTAACGGCCGAGCTTGAAAATCCTTGAATAATATACTTCTGGCCCAGAAAGAAGACGATGAGCAGCGGTACGACGCCTGCGGTGGCGGCGGCCATCATCATGTTGTAGTCCACGCCCGCTTCCAGCATAAAGTTCTGCATGCCAAGCGGCACCGTGAACAGCCTTTTGTCCAACAGGAAAATCAGGGCGTTCTCATAATCGTTCCATGTCCATGTGAAATCAATAATGGCGAAGGTCGCCAGGACCGGTTTGGAAAGCGGCAGAAACAACTGAAAGAAAATCCGGAAATGGCCTGCGCCGTCAATAAAAGCCGCTTCCGATATTTCATGGGGAATGCTCATAAAAAACTGCCGGATCATGAAGACGCCAAATACCGTAAACAAGCCCGGGAGAATGAGAGCCCAATGGGTGTTGTAAATATTCATCCAATCAAACATGATAAATTTCGGGACGAACAGCACTTGCTGCGGAATCATCATCAGACATAGATAGAGGAGAAAAACGGCGTCCCTGCCCTTGAACGGAATGCGGCTGAAGCCATATGCGGCGAAAGCGGCCAGCAAAGGCGCTCCAATCATCAGAACAAGGGAGATTTTCAAGGAGTTCAAATAAAACATTGCAAATCCGTCTCCGGTCGTCCAGACCTTAATATGATTGGTCCAGACCGGGTCGGTCGGAATCCACTGAATCGGATAAGTAAACACGTCGATTGCTTTCTTGAAGGAAGTGCTGATCATCCAGATCATGGGCGACAGCAGCAGCAGGCTGGCTAGCGCCATCAAGATCGTGTTAAAGGTTTGGGTCAATTGTTCTCTGACTTTTCTGATTTTTCTGTCTTTAATAGCATCCATGTTGCGAATTCCCCTCCGTTAGTAATGGACCCACTTTTTCTGGCCTGCCCACTGAATCAATGTAATAAACAAGATAATCAGGAACATGGTCCATGAGAGGGCCGACGCATACCCCATTTCGTAGAAGCTGAACGCTTTCTTATAAGCGAAAATGGAGAAAACCGTCGTACTATTGGCAGGGCCTCCCTGAGTGATGGCGTAGATCATGCCAAAACCTTTGATGGAGCCGATAAAGCCGGTAATCGTCAGAAATAACGTCGTCGGACTGACCAAAGGAAAAATGATCTGGCGCAGCAGTTGCCCGAACGTCGCTCCGTCTATCCTCGCGGCCTCCAGCTGCTCCGAAGACAACTCCTGCAGCGCAGCCAAATAAATAATCATGTTGTACCCGATGCCGCCTGCGGTCATCATGACCAGCACCGCATACATCGCCGTATCCGGCGAAGCGAACCACAGCGGCGGCTCGGATATGCCCACGGAACGAAGAAATGCGTTAATCGGGCCGTTGGTGGGTTGGAACAGCACCATCCAGACGAAGGCAATGGCAATGCCGCTCGTAAAATACGGAGCGAAGAAAAAGGCACGCAGCGTCTTCTGGAAGTAAGTCCTGTTATTAAGCATGACCGCGATCAAAAAACCGAGCATGATCGAAATCGGTACGGGGATCAACACCAACAGGGTATTTTTGACCGATACAGCAAATAAATCGTCTCTCACCATCATCCTGAAATTATCCAATCCGATAAAACGCGGGGGTTGCCCGCTAGCAAATACCCAATCCGTAAACATCAAGTAAAAGGAGAACAGGGCCGGAATGAGCATAAACACCGTCATTCCGATCAGATTGGGACCAATAAATACATAACCAATCAGCCTCTGCCGCTTCATCCAGTTCACGATCGGTCACCGCCTTTCTCTATAAGTTGGAAGAAACGCAGGTTTCTAGTCCGCGCTTCTCCCGGGCATTGCCGTTATTGCGATGACGTTTTCAAATTTGCGTTATGAACCCGCGCCAATTCCTTGGCGCCTTCCTCCGGAGTCAGCTTTCGGGAAAACACATTGTCGTAGATGGCCTGCTGTTCGCTTCCCGTCTTCCGATCCAGACGGCTTAAGCCCAGCGGAAGGTCCCCGAACATAACCCGCTTGATCGAATCCAGATCATAGGTATCCTCTACGCCTTTAAACATGAGAGCAACAGCCTCATCGACAGGGAAATCCTTGGATGCAGGCACTCTTCCGCCAGCCGCCATCGGCAGCATGCCGCTATCCGCGTACCATTTGATAAACTTCTGCGCAGCTTCCGGATGTTTGGTACGGGGGTTGATCGAGATCACGTCGCCCAGACCGCCGGCGTTAATGTAATCGGATTGATCCTTGTTCACTCTGGGAGCCGGCGCTGCCGCCACCTTAAACGTCCGTGGATATTCCGCCATATTGTTCGTCGTGCGGAAAACCTGGTTTGTGGAAAACAGCATGGCCGTTTCGCCTTTCACAAACATCTGGTCCAATGCGGGCTTGGACGTTATCTGCTCGGTATGGGGCATCAAACTTTTGTCCGTGAACATCATGTCCGTATACACCTGCAGCGTTTTGACCGTCAGCGGATTATCGAAAGCCGAGGTGCCGTCCGGGTTGGTTAAGGTCAGGCTCTTTTTCAGCATAGAACCGTTGATAGGCACATTGAAGTAGTAATCGCTTTGCGCCAATCCCCAAACGTTGTCATCCTTCAGCTTGGCTGCATATTCCCGAAACTCGTCCAGTCCCCATTCCGTCGGAACCGGCAGTCCTTTGGCATCGAGCATATCCTTGTTAAGCCAGACAAAGGACGGCCCCTTCGAGGTAGGTACGCCGTAATATTTGTCGTCCACCTTCCACAAAGCGGCTCCTTCGCCCATTTTTTCTTCCACGCCGAAATCGGTGAATTCACCTACATCAAGCGCGTTGCCCGCTTTGACCCGCTTCTCGTAGAGGCTGTAATCATAGCTGACATACATGTCCACGGGCTGGCTCGAAACGAGCGCCGTATCCAGCTTCAGATTGCCGGCTTCGTCGTTGACGAACCGCACATACTCCACCTGGATATCCGGATTTTCTTTGTTCCAGTTGTCGACGACTGTCTGAGGCCCGTTCTCCACTGGCACAGCTCCCCAAAAGGTGAGCTTGATTGGATCAGCGCTTGCCGTCGAGCCGGGTTTGGCGCTAGGGGATGATGCCGGCCCCTCCGTTCCAGCGTTTCCATTCCCGTTTCCGTTTCCGCTGCAGCCGACAAGCATGAGAGACGCCACTACAGACCATGCCACGCCTGCGGCCAACCACTTTCTGTTTTTCATTGTTCTTGCAACCTCCCTAATGAGATGTTTGTTACATCCCAACTATATCAATTGGCTCCCGGGCCAATAAGGGACGAAACTTGCCGATTAACCGTACAAAACTTACTTATTATTGTCTCTCCTGAAAGAGCTGGGCGTTTGTCCGGTCATACGCTTAAATGTTTTGATGAAGTAGGCATCGTCGGCAAAACCCGTCTGGCTTGCGATTTCTTCCACGCTCAATTTGGAGTAAATCAAAAGGCGTTTGGCTTGCTCGATCCGGATATTTCTCAAATAAGCGATAGGAGTGAGCCCTGTTTTTTTGCCGAATATGGTGCTTAGATAGTCCACGTTGATAGCGACCAGCTTGGCCAAGTCAGTCACCTTCATATTTTCCCTGTAGTGTTCCAGCATATATTGAATAACCCGGTTAACCTCCGGATGGTCCGTATAGCTTACTTTCTCCTCCTGCTTCCGCCTAATGTGCTCCTGTATCGTCTGTTGCACTTGTGCGAGCAGCGATTCGTGGCTCATCGCGGCGTTGACGTACGCCTCGTCCTTGTACAAATCCGCGCCTTCCTCCGCATTCCTTCCGGCTAACATTTCCAATACATGCAGCAAGCGGACAGCCAGTTGCTTCACGTCGATATGCGAGAACGACATCCGCTTCATGCTCTCCCAGATCAAGGCAGCCGTCTCGGCGCATTTGGCTGCATTACGTTCCTCGAATGCGCGCACCAGCGCTGCCTCCAGCTCGCCGATTGGCGGCAGCGCCGTCTCCTCCCCGACAGGCAGCTCCATGATGCCATACCAGCTGCCGTTCAATTGGTTGAGCACTTTCCGCCATTCCCGGGCGAATTGTTCCAGACCGCCGTCCGCTGCCGGCTCGCCGGGGCGGCAGAACCCGCTGTCGCAAGCCTGGCCAGCCTTGTCGGGGAAGCTCCAGCAGAAGAAGGTCGTCTGCCCGCCGTCGCAAAAGGATTGCACCAGCAGATACTTCTCCGTCCGGATTCCCGCCTGATGGGGAAGCGCGGGATCGGCTCCGCTCAATACTGCTGCAATACTAAGCCTCAGACTATGGAATTTGACGGCGGCTGCGGGCAGTGCGATCGGCGCTGCATGCGCAGGCACGCGATTTCCGCTGATTTCCGCCCAGATTCTATGATACAGCGGATACAGCGCCTCCCCCGCTTCCTTCAGCTCCCCCAGCAATTCCTCCCTGATCCTGGCCAGATTCTCCAATAGAACCTCATCACTCAGCGATAGCTTCAGCAAATAATTAAAGGCTCCGTATTGAAGCGCGTCCCGCGCATAATCAAATTGGTTCATGGCCGTCAACATAATAAACCGGCTGCGGATGCCGGCCTTCCGCGTTTCCTTAAGCAATTCAATCCCGTCCATGCCCGGCATGACAATATCGGCAATGACCACGTCCGGCTTCCACTCCAAAATGGCCTCCAAAGCCTCCTTGCCGGTCCCCGCCTCGCCCGCAACGCAGAAGCCGTGGCTTTCCCAGTCCAGCGTTTCCCGAATCGCCTCGCGGACATAACCTTCATCTTCCACCAGCAAAACCGTCCACATGGCCACTATCCCCCTTCTCTGAATAAGGCGCGGCAATCAGTAATGGCAATCGGATCCTGACCGTCGTTCCTTGCTCCCCGGAAATAATCTCGAGATTGCCCTCCCGCTTGAACAGCAGCTGCAGCCGCTCCCTCAAATTGCTCAGCCCGATCCCGTGACCGCTGCGCCTGCCGGGCCTTGCAGCCGCCTTCTCCATGCCAATGCCGTTATCCGCCACTTCCAGCACAAGCTCGTTTCCCTCCGCGCGGGCCCTGACCCGAATGATGCCGCGACCTTCGGAGGCGTCGAAACCATGGACGATGCAATTCTCAACAAGCGGCTGCAAGCTGAGTTTGGGGACGAGCGCGTATTGCACTGCCTCCTCCGCCTCGTACACCATTGTAAATTGCTCCCGAAAGCGTAATACCTGAATCGATTCGTACGAACGCAGCAGCTTGATTTCTTCCTTCAAGGCAATCAACTCAATATCTGAATTGAGACAGGCCTCCAGAATGGACCCCAGCGAGGTGCAGATGCCGGCAATAGCGCTCTGCTTTTCTTTTCTTGCCATCCATTTAACCGTGTTCAAGGTATTCAGCAGAAAATGCGGGTTCATCTGAAACAGCAGCATCTGGAAGCGGACAACCTGCTTTTGCCGCTCCTCCTGTTTCAGCCTGTCAATAAGCTCGATGACATCGTCTATCATCCGGTTAAAGCTTTCGCCAAGCGAACGTACCTCGTCAGTCGCTCCCGTGCCGACGGATATTTTTACATTCAGCTTTTTGTCCGACGCTTCCTCCATACTGCGCTTCAGAACATTGAGCGGCTTTGTCATACGCGTTGCCAAAAAGAATGTAACCAGCACAAAAACGACCACCAGCACGCCCAAAAACAAATAAACGATTAATCGGAGCCGCTGAACCTCCTGTTGCAGCTCGCTTAAGGGCATTTGGCTGACCACATACCAGTCCAGCTCTTCCACATAGCTGTAATGGACCATCGTCAAAGCTTTTGAATCCGTGTAGTGTCCTTCCTTCTCCCGGGCTGAGATCATTCTGTCCATATTGCTCGGGCCAAAGGAGGTATCCGCGTTCTGCAGCACGCTTTCCCCCTCGCCGGTAAAGATAGTCAGATCGCGGCTGGCCGGGCTGTCCTTTAGCGTGCTGCGGAACCATTCCTGTATGTTGATGCTGATGCGTGCCAGCCCGTATTTCCCCCTGAGTTGGTCATCGAGCAGCGTGTAAAGGCTGAGCAGCTTGTCCCCCTGGCTGTCCTTTATATCATTCCAGTCATCGGCTACCCAGCGGTAAGGACGTGCGCCAACCTGCAGTCTGTCCTGCCAAGCTTGCAATTCCGCCAGATCATTGGTTAGCTGCGCGTTGGGGGCGTACGATGTATACACATGGCCTTTGCGGTCAATAAACCGAAAATAAAGCTCCGTTTGATGGAAAAAGAAGCTGTTGTTAATGCCGAACATTTTGCTCTCGATCACTTTTTTTCTGTGGAGAGGATCGTAGTTGTCCGGGTCATGCATAATCTGAATCAGGCTTTCGTCCTGACTCAGCATGGTATTGGCTTTATAGGCAAACGCCATCATATCGGTGAGAGAGGTATGAACCTGCTGCATGCGCTCGGACATGCGCTCCATCATATCCTGCTGCCGGATGGATTCGAAATGCTGGAATAACCAAAAAATGGCGATGCACAAAGGAAGCATTAAAAGAAGAATATAAGCCGTAAAAAGTCTGTATTTTAACGTGTTCGGAAGCCACTTCCGCCATTTCCGCGCCATCTCCGACTCACTCCCCGCCGATATAGTCATGTCTCCAATTCATCCTTTTTATTGTAACATGCCTTAGAGCGGGGACGGCATGCCGAAAACTTGCAACTTCGTATGACAATTCCTAGAACCGGACAGCTTGCGATACTCCTCCTAATCTCCTTGGTCATGAGAAAATACTCCCTTCTATTTGCCCAACAACGCAGATAGAAGGGAGTATTTATATGGAGCTTCCGCTATTATTATTTTCCGGCTTTCATTTTCGATAAAATTCGGCTTTTTGACAGAATCCTATTTTGCGAAACAGGCATTTTACTTAGGATTCTTATCCCTATCATTTTAAAGTGAAATTTCATAATCTATCTTACACTGATATGGAGGGTGATAAAATTGGCAAATCGAGATGTTAGATTGTCCCTGTTTATGGATAATAACTTTTCTGGAAGAAGGATTTTATTTAGACGCGGTGGAGTAGCTATCAGAGACTTAAATGCATTTCGTTTCAATGATGTGCTCTCTAGCTTTAGATTGCGCAATGTTGTAAGTAGAAGACAAGTCACGCTTGTACTATTCTCAGATATTAATTTCCAAGGCTCTGTGCGTATATTCCGCGGCAGTCAGAACGTAGCGAGTCTCCCAAATTTTAACGATGTAACTTCTTCCCTCGTTCTCGTAGGACGCAGACTGACGAATTCTCAGATTAACGAGATTCGTCGTACGGGCAATCCGCCAAGAGATGTTTTAACCATTAGCCAATGAAGTTGTTGCCAAATGCCGATCATCATTGATCGGCATTCTTGTCATTTATAGGAACGCATTCTTGACAAATAAAAACTTCATTCGCTGCCCTATCTGCTTACCAGTTTGTAGAGACATCGTTCTATCCACAAGCGACAGCTCCACAACTTCCTCGTCCAGCTCGAAGGTTCCCGCTTCCGTCCAGCGGAAGCCTTCTTGTCCATGGGTGCCGAACGTCTTATTGACCCGATGCCCGTCGACCTCCACCTGGAACGTTCTGGTCCCCGGCATATTTGTAGCGTAATCCCGATCACGAACCCAAACAAAAAGCTTGGACAATCTCTTAGTGAAAGAGATTTCCAAGCCTGTTAATTGCATTTCGTTTATTCCCACTCGATCGTTGCTGGCGGCTTCGACGTCACGTCGTAAACGATACGGTTGACATTGTCGACCTCGTTGACGATACGGACGGAGATTTTCTCCAGCACGTCCCAAGGAATACGCGCCCAGTCGGCCGTCATGCCGTCGATGGACGTTACGGCGCGGATGCCTACCGTGTAGGAGTAGGTGCGTGCGTCGCCCATGACGCCAACGCTCTTCATGTTCGGGAGCGCCGTGAAGTATTGCCAGATTTCGCGGTCCAGACCCGCTTTCGCGATCTCGTCACGAAGGATCGCATCGGACTCGCGTACGATGTGCAGCTTCTCTTCCGTTACCTCGCCAAGGACGCGAATCGCAAGGCCCGGACCCGGGAACGGCTGGCGCCATACGATGGCATCCGGCAAGCCGCACTCTTCGCCGACTTTGCGCACTTCGTCTTTGAACAACGCTTTAAGCGGCTCGACGAGCTTGAACTTGATGTCTTCCGGCAAGCCGCCAACGTTATGATGGGACTTGATCGTTTGCGCGGTAGCCGTGCCGCTCTCTACGATATCCGTATACAACGTGCCTTGCGCCAGGAATTCGAAATCGTCCAGCTTGCCCGATTCCTCCTGGAATACATAGATAAATTCGTTGCCGATGATTTTACGTTTTTGCTCGGGATCGTCAACGCCTTTCAGCTTGTCCATAAAGCGGTCGCGCGCGTCGATCTTCAGTACTTTCATATCGAATTTGCCGACGAATGTTTCCATAACGCCTTCCGCTTCGCCCTTGCGCAGCAGATTATGGTCGATAAACATACAAGTCAGCTGATCGCCGATCGCCTTGTGAAGCAGAATAGCCACAACGGACGAATCAACGCCGCCGGACAATGCGCAAAGCACTTTTTTGTCGCCGACTTGGTCGCGAATTTCGCGAATCGTATCGTCAATAAACGTTTCCATCGACCAATTGCCGTCGCAATCGCAAATGTTGTACAGGAAGTTGCGGATCATCTCGTTGCCGAACTCCGAGTGGCGCACCTCCGGGTGGAACTGAACCGCGTACAGCTTGCGCTCCTCGTTGCTCATGCCGGCGATTGGCGCGTGCTCCGTGCTTGCATCGACTTTGAAGCCTGCAGGCGGTTCGATGACGAGGTCGCTGTGGCTCATCCATACCGTCTGCACGCGGTCAAGACCGTGCGCAATGTGGCCGCCTTCCGCGAATTCCACTTGCGCTTTGCCGTATTCGCGTTTGCCCGCGCGTTCGACTTTGCCGTTTAGCTGGTGGGACATCAGTTGCATCCCGTAGCAGATGCCGAAGATCGGCACGTTCAAGTCGTAGATCGCAGGATCTACAAGCGGCGAATTTTCTTCGTATACGCTAGCCGGTCCTCCCGAGAATATGATGCCTTTCGGCGCCAATTCGCGGATCCGTTCCACCGGCGTGTTAAATGGCAGCAGTTCGCTGTACACGCCCAAATCCCGAATGCGGCGCGCAATCAGCTGGTTGTATTGTCCTCCGAAATCGAGAACAACGATAATTTCATTTTGCTTCGTCATGACCGAGCCTCCCTCAATTGATGCAGTAATTATACATAAGCCGCTCAAATAGAGTCAAGGTGCGAAGCGCGTTCTTGGGTTCTTCCTTCGACAAAAAAACATCCCACTCGCATATATTCGAGAAAGGATGTTTCGTCGTAAAACGCTTTTTCTCTATCCGTGCGCCCAAAAAAGAAACTAAGTTGCCCGCGTCTGATCCTTCGCTTGCATCTTATTGGAAGCAGCTCGCGTCTTGCCTCCGCTTCCTTGCGAGTGTTTCAACAATAAACGGCACATGCTGCGCAGCTCTTCCGCTGTCGGCGCATTGCGCAATGCACCAGGAGGCTCATAATAGGAAGCCTCCAGCCAATTCACCAACCGGGAGAGCCGGTCGCGCCCGCTTCGGTCCATCGTCTCGCCTAACAGATCGGCGGTTTCGCGCAATGTCAATGCGGTCGACAGCTGCGCAGCACGGCCATGCTTGATCGCCCGTCTCCGAAGCAGCTTGATGACAGTCTCCGCCGCCTGGATCAACCCGGCTCTCTGACGTGCCTTTGCCGTATGCAACCGAGCTGAAGCAGCGGCTTCGGCAGCCGCCAAGCTGCGACTGCGCGGCTTCCATTCGACAGCGCGTTCCTGCTCGGGATCGCCGATGCCCGAATTTTCTCGACGCGGCAGCTCCGCTTGGGTGTTCGTGCGTCTTAATTCTTCGCGCGTCGCCCCGGGCGAGCTACTCGAACGTTCGACGATCGAAGCCGGCACGCTGTTGCCTGCTGCATCAGTTGCGCGCACAGCGCCCCACGGCGGCTCGCCGCTCGCAGCGCTCCGCGCAAGCGCCGCGCTCGCCGCGCCATAGCGCCGCAGCGCGCCCCGCAGGCGCAGCCGCTCCCGCTGC
>NZ_MXQD01000089.1:0-20759 GCF_002165585.1 Paenibacillus sp. MY03
GGCAATCGTCTGCTTCGTACCGTCAATATAAAGCGCCGCGCTGTCCGGAAGCGACTGGGTATTGGAATTTGTCCGTTGGATCGAACCGAGCTCGTTAGTGGTGAATCCTAATGCATACAAGTCCGCCTGGATGACCTTGCCTGCATATCCGTCTTTCAATCTGCTTATGATGGCTTGATCCGTAACCGCGGAGAAGGCGCTGGAAGGAATCTTCTTCGCTCCCGACAGCTTGGCGTTCTGTCCCGGATAGGATCTGTACGTGATTGGCGCCTTGGCCCTTCCCGAATCGGAGGCATCGAGCGTAAACGTGCTGCTGCGGGAGTATTGCCCGCCCATGAGGTATACGGTGATGCCGCCTACCGGAATCCCCGTGGAGCCCTTCCGCTGCCTTACAACATCTCTTGCTTTTTCAAGCGTTAGGAAAGGCGCGTGATACGTTCCGTTATTCGTATCGCTTCCTTGCGGAGATACGTATACGCCGAAGGTCTGTTCAATGCCGGTCAGAAGGCTCTCATCGCCGGCCGTGAACAGATTCGCGTCATCGCTGACGGCATACAGCGTGCCATTGTTCCATACATATAAGTTTTTCTCGGCGGCTACCGCCTGTATGGAAACATATTCGCTCCCATTGATCAACTCGGCAGTCACCGATGTTGAGCCAAGCTTTGCCGTCACAAAGTCTTTCGGAAGCAGCACGTCGCCGTTCTGCACGACCGGCAGGACCGTATCGTCGTCATTCAGCTTCGTTCTGGTTCCGTCCACATAGACATCGGATGAATACAGGGACAGAAGTATGCCTTGAGGCAATCGGGTCTGCAGATCAGGCAGATGATCGACTTTGCTTTGCGCATTTTGCGTAAAAATCTGCTGGAGACGGGCAGCTGTCGTCGCATTGTATTCCTCGATGACAAGATCATCCAACACCATTTTCCCAGCGACATTAAAAGCAATGCCTTGCACCGAGTCTACCGGATTGGCAAGGCTCTGATTCATCATGACGACATTGTTGCCGTCATCGTCTCCGATATAAATATCTTGTGTGTCGGATATCGTATCGATGACCAGGCCGACCTCGTAATCGCGTCCGGCTTGCAATTCGGCAACGATCGTTGCGGTACTGTCGCTGATCGTCTCCAGCTCGCCGGAGCCGGTCAATCTGAGTGCAGGAACGCTGTTCCCGGAGCCACTTGAATCGATAATACCGGGGAACCATTCGCTTGCTCCCGAAATTTCATTGATATGCAGCTTATATGTGATAATCACTTTAGTGGCGGAATAAGGAGCGGCAAGCGTCTTCTTGACATAAAAGCCGCTAGAACCGCCGTTCGCCGATTCGATGTAAAGCTTCTGATCGTGTACTTCCGCTTTATAACCTGCCCCCATTCCGCTTGCGTTCGTCGCCCAGCCTTCGGCATCAGCCGGCACTTTCCACCCATTTGTATAAACAAAATGCTCCTCAAGCCGATTCAAATCCAGCTTGGGTACCGTAAACGTCCAGTCGGACAACCCGCCGCCAAAAATGCCGCCTCCCAGGTCCAAGCCCGTGCTGTCCGATACTTTCAAGCCGCCGACGGCAAGCGTCAACGATGTAACTGCATTATTGTTAGGGAGGTTGTAAAACCCGGCTACGCCAACCCCTACCTTTCCGCTGGAAAACTCAGCATCGTTTGCTGAAAGGATAAGGGTATCGTTGGCCAATACTTGAATGGCGCCGGACGTCACTGTAATTTTGTAGTGAGTTGTTGTATCCAGGGCATGTTTCAAAGCGGTTACGGTGTTGTCTCCAAGCTTCATGGCAACGCCATTTCTCTTCTTGTATAAACCGATTGCGCCAGTAGCGCCATGAACGGAGATGTAATAATGATTGTTGGCGTTCTGATAACCAAAATAGATTTCGTGATGTGCCCAATTCGGAAAGACTGGATTCGTAGCAGGCTTCACATCCATCTCCAACACCATGTCCGCTAACGAAAAGTTTGCGGGAGCTATTCCCATCGTGTTGGTAGTAGCGTGCGTCTTCAGCATCAACCAATCGACATTGCTTGCATCCGTCGTTTTATACCACGTGCTGCTATTTGCCGCATGGGCGGTATTTGCGAACGGAAATAAAATGGCCGGGCATATCAAAGTCAGGGCCAGCAAAAATACAATGACTCTTCGTTTCACTGTTCATTCGCCTCCTTTATAATAGAAGCTCTGTCCAACTGCCGCCGGACGTCCTGCACGGGAAACCCGATGAATCCAATGGCATCGCGACGATGGAGTGGGCATCCGTTCTAACCATGATCTTTCTCTCATTTCCCTTTTCAAGTATCCTCATATTGACCTCTGTCGGAAATGACACTTTCGCTTTTCCTGTCAGGATACGATAAGGGAAACAAACCTCCTTGAGCATTTGCGTGTTCTCCTCGAATGTAAAGCCCGGCCGCCTGGTCATATAAATTTTGTGCAGGCCGTCTTCGCCTTTCTGCAATTTGTCGAACGGCAAATGCCGGTTGCTCTGCCCGTCTTGCGCTACAATGATATATTTTCCTTTATGCGGCTGCTTGTCATATTCCTCGGGGTATTGGGATAAATCCCCTCTTATGCTCAAATAATATCCGTTTTCGTCTTCCCCTGTCCCCACTAGCGTCTGGCTTGTCCAACCATTCAGCTCCATCTTCAAACCAGCAACGGAAAAACCGACTCCCGAATAAAAATCAACTTCCGTTTCTTTATCCGCTTCAGCAATCGTTTTTTCTTTGATGATCAGAAAGGAGCCATCCATGGATATTGGACCTGATACAAGGGGGCCGCTTGTTTCGCTTTTACGATAAAGAACCTGGATGACCGTATCTTCCGTCCGGATGCGCACACCTTCGCCGTCTATTCCTGCGATGCCGTCCATTCTTTCGCAGCTCTGTACGAACGTTTCATTCTGAAACGGCTCCCACAATGCAACGAATGTGCTGTCCAATTCGCTGCCGTCTCTACGAACAATAACCTTGGGCATCACATTGTTGTTCCAGTTGCGCGTCGCCTCCTGAAGGTTGGCCAGCTCCCGATGATATCGGTGTCTGGGCGCATCGCACAGCATAACTTCCCCCTCGGCTGGCGCCACCCAATGCAGTCGAAGGCCCGGCTTAGGCTCTGCCGACGCCGCTCTGGCTCCTGCTCCAGGGAAGGGTTCGCCGTTCGGGAATGCCGGGGTCATCGTAATTTGCCAAGGCGTGTCATCCCTATACACGCTTACATTGCTGAAGGCGCCGTAGTAATGACTTCTTCCGCCAGGCTCGTCCCGTGGCAGCAAGCCTTCCCAATTGAAATCTTCGCCAGAAAGCGCGCCTGCCTCCGGGTTTAATGGAATGCCGTTATCATCAAGGTTATCCAGGTACCGGTCCGGTTGTAATGTCATTTCTGCTGTCTGCGAATAATCGGCGCAGCCATTGGCCATCCATTCATGACGATTCCCGCCGGACACCTCGAACAGGTCCAAGAAAACGCTCCGCCCCTTCGCAATCGGAATACCGATCACGGCACGCCGATACTTGCGAGCTTCAGGATACGCAATATGAGGCGCTTCCGCCTGCATGACCATCGTGCGACCGTCAGGGGCATGCCAATGGAGGAGGTTTCCGCCTTCAGAGCTGAAGGCCTGATTGTTGCCATCGACAACAACCAGATTATGTGCAGCTGCCGTATAGATGTATCCGCCAAGATGGGAATATCCGATATCCGACACCAATTCATCTCCGTGTGCCCACAAGGTGAAATTCAGCATATCCTCATGTGAATGATTCCAGTGTCCGGAATAATGCAGATGCCCTTCGGCACAATCCGTGCCTTCTCCCGACCCTATAATCGCATGTCCAAAATCAGGCAGAAGGAACGGTTCAGAGATGTTGCGGCGATTCAGATCTTTGTCGGGAATTTCATTCGAAATCCGCACTTGATGATATTGGCTGTACTGACTTTCGGCCCACGTATCGTGTATGGTCATTACGGAGCCGTCCGGATAAAACATTCTTTGCTTGCACAAATACATGATGTGTTTGTAGCCGGGCAAAACGCGCTCAGGGTCGAAATATTCAATATGGCTATCATCTAGTTGGGACGTATAGCCGTCAGGATCTGAATAACCCCGGATATGACGAAGCGCTTCATCAATATCCCCGGCGACATCGTGCAAATACGAGACGCTCTCCGGGAACATGCCGTCTGCCATAAACAAATAGCCGAAAGCGGCTTTGGCCTTCCCAATAACATAGTGGATGATTTCCGGACAGCCGATGGACAGGGCCGCCATAACAAGTCCGTTCAGCTGCAGTCCGATTGTGTTATGGAAGTATCGCCAAATGTCGGTTCGGTAGTAAGCGTCAAACCTTAATGACATACGAACAATGTGCAGAATCCCTTCGATGACGTCTTCCCTGGCATGAGGGAAACCCAGCTCGGAAACCTGCTTCCAGATGATCGGGCTTTTTAATGGTTCAAATATCGCAAGCATTTTCTTCAAATGCGCTCCCGTTGCCGGAGTTTGCCAGAAATGAGTATCGGCAATCCACGCAAACCATCTTTCATATTCATCCGGATCGAAAAAAGCCAGAATATAATGATAATTCCAGTCCGGCTTGCCAAAGATTGGCCAATGAGGGACGCTTCTCGCCAGCTTCAGCAGAATGACCGCCGCTCTAATTCCGGCTTCCATATCGCCTGTTGTATGATAGTATTCGGCGAGAATCCGCGCCGCTTCCTGGAAGCACTCCATTCGGGTGCTGACCATAAACCGATCCAGATATATTTTCTCGAATTGAGGATCGTAATATCTTTTTAAATCGTCGTCATCCGGTCCCGGATAGCCGGGAACAAAGGTGAATATTTCCTCGAGCGTTTTGTTCCACGGCCGTTTGTGATAAGGATATATCCATTTCTCCCCTGACGGTCCAATGACCTCGTCATGCCCCGAAACCGGGAATTCTTCTTCATAGCGGACAGGCTCTCCGGTTGTTCGATCGATCAAGATGTCAGGCTTCCGGGGATCCCATCCATAATGCTCGGCATACTTCCCTAGCCCTCTCCGGTCCGGAACCAGTTCATAAATGCTGGCAGGCGACAGCTCCAGATAAGGCAGAATATGAGACGGCAATTCTCGCCGTTCGGACTTGAGCTCGTCAATCTCTCGCTCATATTCCGTATGCGCTTTCAGATTGTTGATCCATTGCGGATAAGGCGCCCCTTGCACGACAGGATGATCCGGAAATCCGCCTCTTTGTGTCCGGATATTGCGAATCGCCACTTCTCCGGTCCCGAATAGCTTCAGCACGTATTCGAGTCTGATCATGTTTGCCTTCACGAATGCTTCCAGATACATCGTTTGCCAGCTGTCATTGACCCTCACTCTGGATGTATCCTGATCATATAACATGTCATATTGCCTGTTTCTGACCTTAACGGTTTGATAAGGATTGGCAGCTTCCTTGTAAGCCCGGAAACATTCCGGATGAACCACGATGCCGGGAGTCCCCCTAATCTCAAAGCTGATTCCTAATACATCCTCATTCCACCTCTCCAGTTCAAACGCCGGCAACATCCATTCCGCTTCATTCTCGATCGTCAATCGCAAGACATTAGTTGTCATCCCGTATAAACCACCTATAGGAAATAGTAAATTCGTAATGTTGGGAGCGCATGACCAGCAACCTGCGCCCCCAACGTTCTTCCAGACAATCAGAAGGTGTCGGTTCCTTCAGTCTGTTCTTTTATTCCTTTGTTTTACGCCATTCGTCTACCTGTCTCTGCGCTTCAGCAATAACCTTCTCTTCACCGGCAGCCTTGCGCTTCTCCTTCATGTCCGCGATTGTTTTATCGATATCGGCCATACCGCTGTAAAGAACAGGTTTAAATTCGGTGAAAATCGCGTTCAACTGGGCGATTTCGTTCTCCACGCTCTGACGGTCAAAGCTAAAGCCGATTGTCGGATCAACAAGCGCGGTGTCATTCTGCGTCTTTGTTAGCTCCCATACATCATCCGGTTGTCCGGGAATCACGTAGCTGTTGAATTCATTGCCGAACAGCCAACCCGGCAGGGAATAACCGCCTGTGATAGGCTCGATGCGATTGTCGGACACCTTCGTGTAATCCTGGCCTTCAATTCCGAATTTGAGCAGATTGAACAGCTCTTTATCCGTATTGACCAGGTTGATCAGCATCATGGCGCGGTCCGGGTTTTTGGAGGTAACGCTGATGGCGTTCATTGTCGTCTGGCCAGCTGTTTTCGGGAGGACCGCGGGTCCGGTTGCTTGTACGACAAAATCGAAGCCCATGGCTAACTTCAGTTCGGCATCCAGTCCAGGTTTAATCGAGGTATACCTGGAGAAAATTTTGCCTGCTTTGATGACTGATGTCTCATCCTTCATAGTAGCTACGTCTTGCGGAAAATAACCTTTCTGATACCAGTCGCGCATAATAGCAAAATTATCCGTTAAGGTGTAAGGCGCGTAATAGACCTGCCAGGTGTTCGGGTTAATCCTTAAGCCTTGCACGCCATCTACTGATGGAGCGAAGGTCAAGTAGGCTTCCGGAAGTCCTTCGCGCAAGGGGGAAACAGTCGGTTCGCCGGTTTTGATCGTTTGGAAGGCAGCCGTCCAATCATCAAGCGATTTGAAGCCGGACGGATCAATCTGATATTTGTCCAAGAGATCCTTCTTGTACCAAACCCCGGGCGCGGTAGCCATGATCTGATTGTTCGGCACGCCATAAATTTTCCCGTTTACTTTGACCCCGTCCCATATTTCCTGCCGCATACTGTTTTTCAAGTCCGGGTATTGGGCCAGCAGATCGTCCAATGGGATAAAAGCTCCTTTGGATACGTTATCCGAATACGGATTCGCCCAGCTCGAAGTGAAGGCGATATCGTATTCTTCTCCCGAAGACATGACAAGTTGCATCTTGTTGACATAGTCGCCCGGGTTAATAAATTTGAAGTCGACCGTAGCGTTGATCTTGCTTTGAATCATCTGATTTGCTTTCTCCAAAACCGCTGCCGCATTGCTAGGCTCCGCATTCCGAATGAACCATACCAGCTTCACCGGATCCAGCTCCTCGACCGACTCCGAACCCGTCGGCTCCGGAGTCGCGTTGCCCGGACTGCCGGAATTGGCGGGATTGCCGCTTGAAGTGGCAGCCCCCTCATTGCTTGAGCAGGCTGCAAGAGCCACACTGAGCATCAGCAATACAGTCAGTAATACGGTCCTTGAACGTTTCCATTTTTTCATTTTCGACACCCTCTCCAAGATGGATAAAATCTATCTTAAAAATCGGTAATCCGATTTTTAATTCAACCCAGGAAGCTAACCTTTAACCGATCCCACGGTTAACCCTTTGGCAAAATATTTTTGAAAGAAAGGAAAAACAAACAACATAGGCCCAATCGCGAGGATACACATGGCCATTCTTGCACTTTCCGACGGAAGGACTGCCAATTGCCCGGAATCGACTTGCACACCCTGCTGCAAATTTTTGAGAATTTCCTGAATGTTGTTCATCATGATCTGCAGCAAATACTGCAGCGGGTACATCTGTTGCTTGTCGATGAACAACAAGGCATGAAACCAGGAATTCCAGTAGGCAAGGAGCTGCAGCAGTCCTACGGTCGCCAATACCGGTGTTGACAGCGGGATAATAATCCTCGTATAAATACGCCATTCGCCTGCTCCGTCGATCGTGGCAGATTCGACAAGCGAACCCGGAAGTTGTTGAAAAAAAGTACGCATCAGGAAGATGTACCAGACGCTGCCGAGAAGCGGGATAATAAGGGCTGCATACGTGTTCTGCAATTGCAGATATTTCGTCATCAACATGTAATAGGGAACAAGCCCGCCGCTGAATAACATGGTGAAGAACAAATAAAAGGTAATGATTCTACGGTACTTGAAGTCCGATCGGGATAACGCATAAGCGCACATGGAAATCATCAATACGGAAAGCAGCGTGCCGACAGCCGACATGAAGATCGTAACCTTGTATGCGTCCAGAATCGTCTTCGGGCTTTTCAGAATGTACCGGTAGGCTTGCAGATCCCAATTTTCCGGAATGAGTCGATATCCAAAATTGGCGACATCCATTTCATTGGACAGCGAGATCGAAACAATCGACCACAGCGGTACGATAAACAAAATCGACATGGCGATAAAGATGATGTGCAATACGATCTTGGACAAGCTGAGCCTGGAGACGAGCGCCATCATGTTCTCCACCTCTCTTTCTATTAAAATAAGGAACGATCCGAATCTATTTTCCTTACGACCGCATTGGCGGTTACGATGAGTATAAATCCCAATACGGATTTGGTCAGATCTGCCGAGCTGGACATGCCGATATTGCCGAGATGCATTAAGGCCCTGAATACGTAAGTATCGATTACGTCCGTCGTAGCATATATGGTTGGCGAATCCATAGGCACTTGATAGAACAAACCAAAGTCCGCCGAGAAAATATGCCCAATGGCCAGAATAACCAGGAGCGTCATTAATGGATAGAGAAACGGCAATGATATTTTCGTAATAATTTTCCATTTGCTCGCGCCGTCGATCTTGGCGGCCTCGTAATACGTAGGGTCAACGCTTAGCAAAGCAGCATAGTACATAATGGCATTCATTCCGATGACCTTCCACAGATTAGCAATAGGAAAAATGTAAATCCAGGCCGACGCTTTATTGTACCAATCTACCGCTTCGAAGCCGAAGCCAGTCAGCCAGTCGTTCAATATTCCCGATCTCGGATTAAGAAAAGCGTAAACCATATACGCCACAACAACCCAGGATAAGAAATGCGGGAAAAACATAATGGACTGGTACATTTTTAACCATTTTTTGCTTGTCAATTCATACAGCATTAATGCGACGGTCACCGACACCACCACCGTACTGACAATGAACACCGCATTATATCCCAGTGTGTTGCGAACGATTCGGATGAGGTCCGGTGAAGTAAACAGGAATTTAAAATTACTGAACCCCACCCACTCGCTTCCCAATATGCCTTTATCGAACTGATAGCGCTTGAAGGCAACAATCGCACCGAACATTGGCGTGTAGCTGAATATAAACGCGTAAACCACCATTGGAAGCGTCAGTGCCAGCAGAAATCTGTTTTTTCGCAAATCTCTCAAAAACTGTCTTGTGTGTTTAATCGCTCTCTCATCTCCTGTCTAATTGATGGATGGTTGTGCTCGTTATGCTCTCATCCTAACCATTCAGGGTTCGTTCCATATAGAGGCAAACGCTGCGAATAAGTCGAAAATGCGGTCTAAAATGTGCGAATAAGTTCAAGAAAGCGCTTTTCCATTCCACAATTCGTCCGCGTCCTCTATAATAATGAGACTAAACGAGGGGGCAGGGGAGCGATTTCTCATGAGACGAGCACTTTCATTCAAACACCCGATTTACTTTAATCACTTGCTTATCAAGATCACCATCTTGATTGTGCTCACCGTCCTGGCACTATCCTTGATTCTGAACTACAGCTTCAAGAGCTATAGTATCAGCCAGTTAAATTCGTCGAATGAAAAATTGATGAATCAAATTTTGCAGAATGCGCTGGCCATCAACGATTATGCCAAAAGTTTCGCCACATCCATGTTCAATGGCCCGGATGCGGCCAATTTAATGTACGGTCAGGATGTCCAGATCATTGATATTTTGAAAAGCATGCGAAATACGGATATTTTCCTGAGCAGCACGCCATATATGCATTCTGCTTACTTCTATAACGGGCGTTCCGGTACCTATTATCTGATCGGGCCGGATACCGGCATTCGAACAACTATGGATATTCTCGATCATGATTTTGCTCACATGATCGAGAACCCTGAACGAATCAAGAGTCTCACCCCCATTCCCAGAAGTATTCGCTTCTCGGAGGCGAATGCGGAAAAAAAGATAGAGGTATTTTCCTACATCCTGTCGGAGCACTTTCCAAACTCGAAAAAAGTGAAAAATGCACTCATCGTCAACCTCAGAATGGACTGGATTTTTAACACCCTATCTTCATATAAGGATACGAATTCTTTAGAGGGAAGCAATATTCTGCTCCTTGATTCCGAGGGAAAGGTCGTTACAAATTCAAATTCGGAGAACAAGCTGTTCGGAGTGGATTTGTCCGCTGAGCCCTTCGTCTCGGAAATATTGGCCTCCAAGCAAAGATCGGGATTCATGATCGCGGACTATCAAAATCAATCCTCTGTAATTACGTATGCCACTTACAACTCGGCTCCATGGACCTTGGTTAATATTACCCCCTATGAGCTCATTGCGGAAAGCATCGGAAAAGTAAAGCGTACGACGCTATCAATCGGCTTGATCATTATGATCCTCTGCACGTTTTCGGCTTTTCTGCTTGCCAGAAATTTATATGCCCCCGTACGCGATCTTCGATATATGGCTAGGAAACTGGATTATTTACAAAGCGAGAATCAAGATGAGCGGAACGAGTTCGATTATATTGCCAGTTCCCTTCAATCCGCTTCGCACAAGCTGATATCGCTTGAGTCCTTTCGCAAGTCAAACTTATCTATCCTTAAACAAAACTATTTGAGAGATGTGATATTAAACAACAATTCAAGCGAAGTGAACGATGAGACGCACTTCAAGGAGCATGGGATTGTCCTCAATCCGAAGAGCAGATTGGTTGTCGTTCTGTTCAAAATCGACCACTTCTCGGATTTTCAAGCGAAGTACAGCCTGAAGGATCAGACCCTCATGAAATATGCGCTGCAAAATATTATCAGAGAAATTTTATATTCTTCTTTCCCATGCGAAACATGGGATGAGGGGGGCGATACAATCTTCGCGCTGCTGAATGTGGAGCCGGATAACAGCGAATTGCAGCAATCCTTCTCTGATATCGAAGAATTTAAAAAGCTTATTCGAGAGGTCCAAAATGTTTATGCAACCTACTTCAAAACAAGCCTTTCCGTCTTTATAAGCCATTCGGGGGAGAGTTTGCGGGAAGGGAGACGTCTGTTCGAGGAGGCGGTCGAGTTGTCCAAGTACCGCATGACATTCGGGCACGGCAGCGTTCTGTTCCAGCAGGAAATGGATATCGATTCCTTGTCCGAATATAATATCGACAATGAACTGACCACACAATTTCTGGAGATGTTGAAAAAGGGCCGTCTCGATGAAGCTTGTATGTTATTGAATAGCCTTATGAAGAGCTTATCGAATTGCAGTTATAACAATATTATGTTTACCTTGTCGCACTTGTCGTCATCCATTTTTAATGCCATCAACCTTATGGAGAAGAACGGAACCGTTTTATTCGCGCTCGATTTTGTTTCATTCGACAACAGGATCAAAAACATGGAGACGCTTGAGCAAATCAATGCGGAATTTTTGAAGCTTATTGAGTTTATCGTGCTCAGAATGGAGCAAAGCCGGGATGAGAAGTCGGAGATCGTCGCATTGAACGCCATCAAGTACATTGAGGTCCATTATACGGACCCTTCTCTCACTACCAATCAGGTGGCCGATCAATTCAATATGACTCCCGCTTATCTTGGAAAGATGTTCCGACAACATGCATCCCGCTCCATCACGGATTATATTTCTGAAGTTCGACTGGTAAAGGCATCGGAGCTCTTGAAAGAATCTGCTTATAACATCGATGAAATCATCGACAAAATTGGCTGGGAAAACAAAAAGTACTTCTTCACTTTGTTTAAAAAACGATTTGGCGCCACTCCGACAGAGTATCGTTTAAAATCCAGGGTGAATGAGATTTCTAAAACGGAACGTTAACGTCTGATCGCGCATGACCTGGCGTAACGAAGGCTGCCCCCATTGACCTTTTGGGGCAGCCTTCAGCAATTTGCTCGGTATCCTTAGTTGTCGTCCCGATCATCGTCATACTGGTCGTCATCATCCCAGTCATTATCGTCATCATCGTCGTCCCAATCGTCGCGGTCATTGTCGTAATCGATGTCCAGCACTTTGCCGCTTGAGGCGGCAATTTCCACCTCGGCCGTGCCGTTCGCCGTCTTTAACTTAACTTCATATTCCAGTCTGCCGTCGTCGCGTTCCGTCTCCACTCGAATCAGCTCGCCCTTAACGGCTTGCTTCGCGATCTCGACTGCACGCTCGGCAGTGATGATATTGGCGGCAGTTGCTGCTGAACCGCTGTTTGCTGCGCCTGCAGCCGGCTTCGAAGCGGATGCCGCCGTCGATTGTGCTGGCTTTGTTGTGGCCGCAGGTTTCGAAGTCGCTGACGCGGAGGAGCTACCAGTTGCCGACGCCGAAGGATTCACTGTTGTTGCCGCCGACTGTCCTGTTCCGTCAGTCCCTTGTGCGGCTTGCGCGCCAGTGCCTGCTCCGGATACAGATTCGGAACGGCGGTCATCGTCGTCGTCATCTTCTACAATGCGCAGCACCTTGCCGCTAATCGCATCGATGTACACGTCCGCCTCCCGGAAATCTTCCTTGCGGTCGATGTCGACCTCGTAATAGACCGTTCCGCTATGGCGCTCCAGGTCGACGTCGGTTACCGTGCCGGGCACCGCCTGCAGAGCAATCTGTTTTGCCTTAGCCTTGCCAATGTAATCCGCCGCGGGTGCTCCCGCCGCGAATGCGGCACCGGCTCCTCCCAGAACCGCCACCAGTCCGGCTCCGATTATCCAGCTTTTTTTGATCATCATGTTCCTCTCCTTCACCCATTGTCGCTTCTGATGTCTCTCTTGTTGCTTAATTACACTTTAACCGGGCAATCTGAGGGGATCATTACAACAACATTAGAATTTGATGAGAGGATCATTGGCGCCTCGAACGCACCGCTCCAGCGACATTGTATATGAAATTTCATATACATGTGCCTCGAACGGACCTCTCCCGTGCCATTAAGCGACCTGGCGGAGTCGCTATCGGCGTACATCGAGACGCGTCCTAGTCATCATCGTCATCGTCGTCCCATGCTACGGATACGATGGCGCCGGACGCCGCGTTAAGCTGGACCTCGGCCTCCCGGCCGTCGTTCGTCTCGATGTCGACGTAATAGTACCAGATGCCGTTGTCATCGTCCTTGTCCACATCCGTCACGGTTCCCGCAACCTTCGCCAGCGCCAACGACGCAGCCCGCTCCTCGGTGATATGGACGGACGAAGTAGACGAAGGCTTGCTTTCCGGCGTCCGAGTCGGAGGCTTAGCCGTAGCGCCAGTGCCGTTCGGTGACGGTGTCGGCTTAACGATCGGCGTAGCAGCAGGCGTCGACGTAGGCGCAGGCGAAACCTCGCTGCCCGGGTCCGAAGGTTTTGCCGTCTCCGACGGTGCGGTACCTGTTGGTCCTGGCTCTACTCCCGTACCTTCATCGCTTGTGAAGCGCTCCAGCAGACGAATACTGTCCACGCTGCCCTTTGCTTCGCCTACCCTTACCTCGTATATCCCATGCTCCGTTCTAAGTTCCACCAAATATCCGCCGTCTTGAGCCGAGCTGCCAATAATCTCTCCGCCATACTGCTTCAGCACCTCGCTCCTAGCTTCCTCCATCGTAAGCCCCGCAGCGCGGCCTTCTCTCGTTGAGAACAGCAGTACGGCGCCAACGAGAAGACAGAACGCGACGCATGAAGCCGCAACTATCGTTCCGGTTTTCCATTTGCCAGACGACATCCCCATCATCCCTTCCCTCTACCTGCTGTTCATTGTAAAACCTCAATATTATATTTTCATGAGAAAACGCGGCGTATCTTATCATTTGTATAAGAAAACGCGTCGCATCTCATCTTTTAGATACAATTAAATTGCCGGAAGCCAAATCGTCGCGGTCGTTCCTTCCCCTTGAACGCTTGCCAGCGTCAGCTCCCCTCCAAGCGCCTTTGCCAACTCCTTGGCCAGCGACAGCCCGAGTCCCGCTCCGCCGGTCGACTCTCCGTCGCGGCTCCGCGCCTTGTCTACGCGATAAAACCGCTCGAACACAAGCAGCAATTCGTTCTCAGGAATGCCAATGCCATTGTCGCGAACAGCCATATAGAAACGTTCCCCTTCGCTACCCAAGCGAAGCTCGATGGGGCCATCGCTGTATTTGCGCGCATTGTCCAGCAAAATCAGAAGGAGCTGCTTCAGCATATCGGGGTCCGTCCGGGTCGACAAGCCGTCCTCCAAATCGACAAAGGCATCGCCCATCCGCTCAGCTTTCCCTTGCCGGTCCGGCCCCGTCCCCCGCAACTCAACCGCCACTTCCCGCTCGTATACTTTGCCGAAAGTGGCAGCTGTCTGCCTCGCGAACGGCAGGAGATCCACCTTTTCCGTTTCCGCTTGCCATGCCCGTCTGGCGGTGGCGAGAAGCAGCAGTTGCTCCGTCATTCCCTTGAGCCGTACGGCTTCGGAATGAATGGCTTCAACGGATTCTTCCAGCAGCTCGGGCCGATCCGCTCCCCTTCTCTTGAGCAGGCTCGCATAGCTCTCGATGATGGTGAGCGGCGTCTTCAGTTCATGCGAAGCGTTGGACACGAACTGCTCCTGGCGCACGAAGCTCTCTTCGAGCAGGCCGATCATTTCGTTGAACGTTTCGCCCATGCCCGCGAGCTCGTCCCTGGACTTCCCCTTCCGATTCAACCTTGCGAATTCGCCGCTCCCGATAATGCGGCGCATCGTGCGCGTCATATCGGATATAGGCCGCATGAGCACCCTGCCAAGCACGCCGCTGGAGATGACGACGGGCACAAGGACGGCGGCCGAGACGCTAAACAGCACAAGCCGCAGCAAACCCAGCAGCTCCATCAGCTCTTCCATGCTCGCCGTAGCTTGCACGTTCACGATCGACCCGTCTGCGGCAATAACGGGGAGCGACACGAAGCCATAGTTCCGCGATCCGATTACAAGCTTGTCTTCCCTTCGTTCGGAGAAAAAAACCGCCCCTTCGCGGCTTAACTCCGTTTCTCCCGCCGAGGTTACAAGATATTCGCCGCCTCGTCCGTCTCCGTTTACCAAACGAAGCATCCCTTCCAGCGGGACGTACGCGCGCATCAGCTCCCGGATGGCCGCGGGCTCTGCCGCATTACGCAAGGCGGCGGCGGCGATTTCGGTCTCCGCAGCCAGCTTGCCGATCTCCCGGTCGATCATCATGCCGGAGAAAACAAAATAGACGGTCGTATTGGCCGCGATCAACAGAACCGCAAACAAGACGGAGGAGTAGAGATGGATTTTGCTCCCCAGCTTCATGTCGCATCCCGGATGACGTATCCGATACCCCTGATCGTATGGATCAACTCCGTCCCGAACCCTTCGTCCACTTTCTTGCGGACGTAACGAATGTACACATCCACCACGTTCGTATTGCCGGCGTAGTCATACCCCCAAACCTCCTCCAGCAGCTGGTCGCGGCTTAACACAAGCCGTTTGTTCCTGAGCAGACAAGCCAGCAGGTCGAATTCCCGCTGCGTCATTGCAATCGGCACGCCTGCCCGCTCTACCTCGCGCGTGCTTTCGTTCAGCCTCAGATCGGAGGCGTTCAGCCATTGGCCAGGCTCTTCATCTCGAGCGTGCAGCGCCGCTTCTTGGACCGCAGGCGGTGCCGTCTGCCTAAGAAACGCTCTTATGCGCGCCAACAGCTCTTCCATCTCGAAGGGCTTCGTGACGTAATCATTAGCGCCAAGATCCAGCCCCGCCACCTTTTCCTTAACCGCGCTTTTTGCCGTCAGCATCAGGACCGGCGTCGCGGAATCCACTTCCCGAATACGCCGCAGCAGCTCCAGACCGTCGATGCCGGGCAGCATGACATCCAGCAGAATGAGGGCAACACCTCCAGCTTTGTAGGCCGCCCAACCTTCCACTCCATCCGGCGCCAGTCTCACCTCATAACCTTCGCTCTCCAGCTCGATTTGCAGCAGGCGCGCAATTTTGCGTTCGTCCTCTACTACCAGTATCGTTTCGCTCACCGCTATTCCTCCCGCTTTACAGCTTATCTTCCCTCAGCATATCGCAAAAAGCCCTGCCTCGTCTAATCGGCATTCTCAAAAGCTGAGCGCGGCGTAAAGTTGGGAATAAACGGATACCCCTGTTTCAATGAATGCGAGGATGGTTCATATCTATATCGCTTCATTTATAGACCTACCGTGAACCCATACCCGTTGAAGCTCTAAATCAGGCGAAAGAAGGAGAACGTTAGCTTTTTTTCCATAGGCAAGGCTCCCCAGATCGGACTCAAGCCCAAGTAATTTGGCCGGATTCCCGCTTGCGAATCGACTTACCTGTGCGATAGTCAGTCCGACTTCTTGTACCATATATCGAAATGCTTCGATCATTGTCAATGTTGAACCTGAAAGATTGCCCCCATCCTTTAATCTGGAAATTCCATTCTGCACGCTTACGTCAAGTCCAGCGATATGATAGCTCCCATCACTTAACCCGGCTGCAGAGATTGCGTCTGTAATAAGAATGACCTGATCACTTCGTTTCAGCTTCGTTAGTAGCCGAATACAGACTGGGTGAACATGATGCCCGTCAGCAATGATTTCTGCACTAATCCCGTTATGGCTTAGAACTGCACCTACAGTTCCAGGATTGCGATGGTGAAACCCCCTCATCGCATTAAACGTATGGACCGCATGGGTCAGGCCGTAATCCGCTGCTTCATTGATACATTCATAGGTTGCATCCGTATGACCACATGCAGATACAATTTTCCGATCTTTTAACCAAGTGATCAGAGCAGTGGCTCCTTCTATCTCTGGCGCAAGTGTAAGTATTCGAATCAGTCCCGGATAATTACTAACCCATTTTTCTAACCACTCCATCTTTGGCGCAACGATATGCTTAGGATCCTGTGCCCCTGACCACCTTGAGCTAATAAATGGCCCTTCAAGATGAACCCCAAGCAGCCTGGCATACGGCATTCCCCCGTCCTGATAGTCAGCTACAGCACGAATGACCTTTTCAATAGCGTCGCGTGAAGCGGTTACTGTCGTAGCTAGCATCGTAGTTGTTCCCCGTTGTCCATGAAATTGCGTTATCGCATCATAAGCTTCCCACGTAGCATCCATGAAATCATGACCATAGCCGCCATGTACATGTACATCGATAAACCCCGGCAGCACCCAGCCTCCATGTGCATCAATTTCTTCAACATATGTCCCTTTCGAAGCAATAATCTCTGCCGCTCCTTCTCTAGACCCGATATAAACAATACGCTCATCTTGCCAAGCAATGGTTCCTGCTTTAATCGTGTTATTATCCATTACGATTTTACCGTTATTTACGACCGTCATAACCCCTGGATTCGTGTTCATTGCGCATCCCTTCCCTGATAGCATCGATCATTCAAATCTAAAATCGTAATATAGCCGATAAGTCCCCCTGCAGAAAAAGCCCTGACTGCAGACGTCAGGGGAAATGAGGAGGGTCAATTATTTATTCGTGTGAAATCCAGGCTGCTAACAGGATACAAAATGATTGATTTCGTTTTGGAATGAACTACCCTCATCGATGGATAGGTTATTAACCTGAGGATGAAGGTTTATGATTGTATCAAATTTTTTCCGAAATAATCATAAACTTGGGTTCAAGTGCTCGAGCTACGCGATAATGCCAATAAAGGCCAGCCGAAACCGCGTTCCTTGACAACCTGGGCCGTTGCCATGAATGACTTCCATCTCTACCTCGTGCATTCCGGTCGTCAAATCCTCAGCCACAATCTCCACATGGTATATCCCCTCAGCAGGGGACCAATCCGCGCGATCCAACTGAATCACAGTTGCCTCTCCGCCATCCATGCGACAGCGGAAATCTGCCGAAAGTTTGCCGAAATCAAAACCAAGCGCCAATCCCTTCCCTTGAAATGAGAATCGAAGTTTCGAGCCGATTGCTGTTGTCACTAACAGTTGATCTATCCAAACCAAATTTGCACTTCGTTGTACCGTCCACGGTCCCTCTGTCCTCACCTCTCTGAACGGAACGAAAGAGATATTTCCCCAATGTTCTGAATTTATCGGCTCCGGCAACAAAGGAATTCGAGGGGTTCGGCCTAAATCCGTGTTCAGTTCTTTCACCAGGTATGCGATTACACTTTGGGCATAACTCAAGCTGCCTCGATGAGTCGGGTGCAATCCGTCAGGCAGCCATTCTTCCCAAGCCATTCGTCCTTTACGCACTTCCTCGAACGCGTACAGTCCCATCCATATCGATCCAATATGATAATGCTCACCGATCTGTTCCAATTCTGCAATTGAATCTGGTACATTTCCCGCTTCCATATCAGCGTACATAGCCTGCAGATAGCTATAAGTCAACACGAGATCAGAATCGCTGCCCTCAATCAAACGACGGATCAACCCTTCACGCGTACGTTTTCGCCTCTCGTGCGGTGCATAATAGTCGTTCACCGCATATTCGACAAAGATGATATCACAGTCTTTAGAGAGAATATCCCGCTCGGCCCGGAACACCGCAAGGTTGCTGCCAGTTGCTCCAATTGCGGCATTCTCAATCGTAAATCTTACTTGCGGATATGTTTCTACGAGCCAGCTAACCACTTTGTCTGGCCAGTTATGACCGGGCTTCGCTTCGGTAATCGAACCCCCTAGAAAGCCTAGCGTCACCTCTCCTCGTTCAAGAGCAGCCCGCAATCGAATTAACGGGCTCCTGTGCCTCCATATTCTCTTATCCATATCCTCACTCCAAATAATGATAATTTAAAACTTAAAATAGCTTAATGTATTTGAACGAATTGAAGAAGTATGGGCGGAGTTGATCGAATTCCAACCGTAACTCCGCCGATAACAGTCTTTCCGTAAATGACCAGAACTGTTCCTTCTTTAAAATTTACTCAATCAAGTCAGACTTTTGAAGTAATCGCTTAACAATGACGGCAACCTCTGCCCGGGTAATGTTCGCTTTCGGAGCCAACTCCGAGCCGTTTCTCCCCGTAATAATTCCTGCCTGCAGACTATCGGCAATACCTTCCTTCGCCCAAACCGAGGCAATACCTGAATCTGTAAAGGAATCTAATGGTCGTTCCGCTTCTACCTCTTCAAGCTTCGCTTTCAGCCCAGTAATTGTCATCGCTTTGGCGATGATCGCCATTGCCTGTTCACGGGTAATCTTGTCCAATGGACGAAAGCTGCCATCTTCGAATCCGTTGATCAGGTTATAGGCGTAAGCGGTATTAATAACAGAGCTGTACCAATCCGTTTCCCTTACATCCGAGAATGGAGCCGAGCCGCTTATTGGCTTCAGTCCCAGCCCCCGAACGATAATAGCTGCGAACTCCGCACGCGTAATATCCTGATCGGGATTAAACTTGAGGTCGCCAATGCCGCTAATGACCATTCGGGAACCCATATCGTTTACGGCTTCCTTGGCCCAGTGATTTGCGACATCCGTAAATGCAACAGGGTTTGAGATCACCGCGTAAATGCTGTTCGTCAAACTGTTCACTTGCGCATAATATTTGCCCTCTGCATAAACGATCTTCGTCGGCACGTGACGGATGGAGCCGTCTGGATCAACCACTACCCCGGTAGTGATTTGATTAGGATCTATGCCTACCGGAATCGCGATCATTCTTTCGATGTACGTATTAAACTCCGACAAATCGATTACTGTATCCCCGTAGATGCCTCTCACTGTAAAGTTGATCGGCGGGGTCACAATAGTAAACGTATTGTCAGCAGCCGCATTCTCGAAAATCCGGATCATTTCTGCAGTCGGCATGCCGATTTCAATCTGAATTCTAATGTCCTGTAGAGCTGCCTGAATGTCTAGCTGTTTCGATATGGCATCCATATTGATTTGCAGAGCTGGCAGCTTATAGATACCATTCTCAGTTTGAATTTCAACAATAGCTCCCTTATGCTCCATGCTCTTAACCATCTGCCCATTAAACTCAACAATAGCGACGTCGGAATTCATCGTCATTGGAATCAAAATGACCGGATGCTCGCCTTCCGCCGAAAGCTTCTCTTCCAGTTTGCTTTGATCGACCGTTACCGTTGTGACCATTTGGCCGTTCACCTTGGCAGTTTTTGCTTTTCCGGCAATTTCCGCCTTGCCATTAATCAGGATTTTTATGCCATAGTTCTCTACAGGTGTAACAGGCGGCGTGATGATCGTACCGCTATTATTTTGCGTGTAATATGCCGTATACGTGATATTGCCCGTCACCGCCCGGGCAGCTAAAGCTTCCGCCGATAGCTTGGTTATGCCTCCATCGCTGCTCCATCCAATGAACGTATAGCCGCTATTGGCCGTCACAGTCGGCACTGCAGACGGATTGCCTCCAGCCGTTACCGTCTCGCTAGTTCCGCTAATCGTGCCATGCAACCCGGCTGTATAAGTCACCGTGTAGCTCATTACCGGTTCCTCATTGGTAAAGTTGACTTCATAATTCAAAGTCGTCGTTCCATCCTCAGCTGTTACGGTAATAACGGCTGTCCCGGGAATCGTGGCAGCTTGTACAATCGACACCACGGCAAGATCATCCGCTGCCGTGGCCCCAACAACAGGAACCTCCGTCGCGTTCTTATCCAATACAACCGTGTACTCCTTCAAGTCCATCGCGAATCCATCCACTATGCTGCCATCTACTGTAATATCATTTAATCTTGCATCGTGCGAAACAGCATCATGATAAACCTCAATGCTGTCAATACGGGTTATGCCGGCTATATCTCCTACGTAGCAGATGACTCTAATTTTCGATGTCATAATATCAGCGAACATGATATTAATAACCGATTTCGTGTTATCCTTTACCGAATAAACATTTACCCACTGTCCGTCCTTCCAATATTGAACATC